>NZ_MCGS01000053.1:0-10621 GCF_002607755.1 Serratia sp. BW106 | reverse complement strand
ACTGGCCGCTGTTGGCCAGGCGTTTGAATTCAGTATCGATTTTTTCAAACTCAACATGCATTACCATGCTTCACTAAAAGCCTGAGAAATTTGACTCCCCATCATGTATGAGTGACGCCAAAAGCAACCTAATTCACGCTCTGCCGATAAAGCGGGAGGAAGCTCCATCACTGCTAAATGATCCGGTAAATGTACATCTCTTACCCAGCCATACGGCAATAATGCATGACCATAACCTGCGGCAACTAAAGCCATTCGATGCTCAACACCAAGGCCATATGTACGAGTCAAGCCGGAGCTTAATAATTTACTTAAGCCTTCAGTAATTAGCGATGGAACAAAATCATCCTCGCTAAGTGGTAGTAATCCAGGCTCACAGAGCATAAGAGGATGGAGTTCAGGCTGAAGTTTATCGGCTCGCACTAGTAAGACAAAGTGTTCCTTGAATAAGCTTGTATATGCCATCCCCTCAGGAACCGACTGTGCTGCACTAATTAGCAAATCAATTTCACGGTTCTGTAAACGCCGTAACAGACCTTGATGCTTGCCACTAACCAACTCGACTTTAGTTTTACCTGAACGGTGAGCACAAATCTGGATAATCCGTAACAAGTTATCCGGTGCCAGTGAGGAAATCACTCCAATACGTAAGGTTTGCCCAAAGGGAAGAGCTAAGCCATCATCACGTAACCCCTCAAGCCGAGTCACGCCTTCTAAAATTACGGCGATTAAGTCTAAAACTTCCTTTCCAAAGGCAGTGGGTGTTATTTTACTCCCCCTTTCAAAAATGGGCTGTCCGAGAATTTCCTCTACTTTTTTTACTTGATAAGACAAGCCCGAGGTCGAAATACCCATGTCTATGGCCGCATAACGAAAACTACGTTTCATTGCGACGGCCTCAACTAAAAGCAAGTCACGCACAGACACTGCTGCTAGCTTGTTCGAAATTACTTCACGCACCGTCATAAACATTCGATTCCAATTGATGAAAAACTGGCTATAATATTTTTAATCAAAATCATATTCAATCTCATTCTCAATTGGAGGGGTTATGACCTCAATACCCCGTTGCTTTGCCGTGCTAGTAGCGACAACTTTGTTATCAGGTAACTTGTCAGCGCAAGAATTTAACTTTACTGATGTAACCGGACAGGAAATTAAGTTAGAAGCCCCTCCTAGACGTATCATTACTCTGCCCAATCCAGCTGCAGCTACCTTCATCGCAATAGATGGTTCTACCGAGCTGTTAGTGGGTATGAATGAGGGCTCTAAACGAGCCTTTGAGAGCGGTATGATGAGCGTTATGTTTCCTGAAGCTGTTGATATCTCCAGTGACATTTTGTCGGAAAACGGTGGTTGGATGCCCAACGTAGAGGCCATCGCAGAACTTAAACCGGATTTAGTCATCCAGTGGGGTGAGCGCGGCGATGATATCGTAGCTCCACTTCGCAATGCAGGTTTGCCCGTTGCTCTAATGGTAGGCGGTGGCAATGCGGGTACAGAAGAGCTGGCCCGAGCCAATATGAAAATGGTGGCTGATATCACGGGTAATACTGAAAAACTGTCAAAGCTTATTGATTGGCGTGACCGTGTACAAAGTGAAATTACTACTGGTTTAAAACAAGTAGGCTTTCATGCAACACCAAGCATTTTGCATTTGCGCTCTGCCAAATCCAAGTTGACTGCTACTGGTGAGAAAAGTTATCAACAAACCTTCATCGAGCTGGTTGGCGCTAAAAATGTAGCTCAAGGAGCTGGCGTACAAAGCACTGTTAGCGTGGAACAGATTCTTGAATGGAACCCAGATATTATCTTACTTTCCGCAGCAGAGACGGATGCTGGATTAGAAGCGATATACGACGACCCATTACTTTCTCGCTTAAATGCCGCCGTACAAAAACGCGTTTATAAGACACCTCAAGGTGGATATATCTGGGATAGTGCTTCCCATGAAAGCCCCTACACATGGATGTGGCTGGCCAATCTTACTCATCCCGATATTTTCTCTTTTGACCTACGTCACGAATTAAAAGAAGGCTTCAAATTACTTTATAACTTTGACCTATCGGATGAGCAGATAGATCGAATTCTGCGTATTGATATGAACGGCGACAGTCACGGTTATCAAGTGTTTCGTAAACAATGAACAAATATACGCGATCGATTCACTCGTCCTCAGAAATGGTTGAGCCAGTTACCCTGAGCACTTGGCGTGCTAGTCATTGGCCTCTTTTGTCCCTACTGCTTATAGCGACTGTGCTAATCGGGCTATCAGTAGGTCGATACAGCGTAGCGCTAGATGAGATTGTAGCCATCCTATATGCAGCCTTACGAGGTGATAACTCACAGCATATGGATGCGTTGGTGATCTTGAATGTACGCTTGCCGCGCATATTATTGGCAGGAGTATGTGGGGCTGGGCTTGCCATCTGCGGGGTAGCCTTACAAACCTTATTTCGTAACCCTCTCGTTTCACCTAAAGTGCTAGGTTTATCCTCAGGTTCAGCATTAGGAGGATCACTGGCAATTTTGGCTGGAGTAGGGGGGCCGCTACTGATGGGGGCTACGTTTGTATCAGCATTTGCTGCTCTGTTTTTAGTAGTGCTGATTTCAAATATGGCGGGTCGTACTTTGATGACTATTGTGCTTGCTGGAATTGTTATTGATGCTTTATTTGCAGCAGGTATTTCGTTAGTTCAATATGCCGCGGATCCAGAAACGAGTTTACCTGCCATCGTCTTTTGGCTGATGGGAAGCTTTGCAACGGCGAGTTGGGAAAAATTTGCACAAACTGCTCCTATACTCATTGCCAGCATTTACCTACTGAATAGAATGCGCTATCGCATTGCTGTACTCGCTATGGGTGACGACGAAGCTAAGTCGTTTGGCATCCATGTTGCACGCTCCCGGATGGTCGTCTTCGCGTTGATTTCTATCATTATCGGCGCCTGCGTAACCGCATCGGGCGTAGTGGGGTGGGTAGGACTCGTAATCCCACACTTTGCTCGTATGTTAGTAGGCGAAGATCACCGCCGGCTCTATTTCACGAGTCTTATGCTGGGTGCCACTTTCATGATTTTGACTGATACGTTGGCTCGTAGTTTAACTGCTGCAGAGATTCCTTTAGGCGTACTCACAGCTCTAGTTGGCGCCCCCGTCTTTGTGTACTTACTATGCACTCGTCGACGTGAAAGGGCTTAATCATGCAAACCGTCTTTACCTCTCATCTCAGTTTAACTGGAGCGTGCGTACGTTTTAGTGAACGTGTGATTTTTCAGGATTTAAGTTTTAACGTACAAAAGGGCGAAACGTTGGCCATTTTGGGCCCAAACGGACGCGGTAAGACTACGTTGCTAAAAGCTCTATTAGGCTCACAACGTTTAGATCAAGGACAACGGCAGGTACCCCACCTCATCGGCTATGTACCTCAATACCAATACGGTAGTGAAAACCATTGTTGCCTCGATGTGGTACTCATGGCACGAGCCGCCTTGCTTCCCATGTTCAGCCTTCCTTCACAGCGGGATCGTAAGCTAGCTCTTGAAGCATTGGAAAAAGTAGGCGGAGGGCATTTTGCTTATCGTTTATATGGCTCTCTATCCGGCGGCGAGCGCCAATTAGTGTTGCTTGCTCGTGCTTTAGCTACTGGTGCTGAGGTACTCATACTTGATGAGCCGGCTTCAGCTTTAGATTTAGCTAATCAGGACTTATTGCTTAACGTCTTATTCGAGTTACGCCGAGTACGTAGCCATTCGGTCGTTTTTACCACTCACCATCCGCAACACGCTCTGCATCTCGCAGACAAAGTACTGCTGATGCACACCAACGATCAGATTAAATTTGGTCCAGCTGATGAGCTGTTAACCGAGTCTGAGTTATCCCGTTTATACAACGTCAGACTACGCCGTCTAATGGTGCAAACGGGAGAACATTTTCAAAGCACAATCTGCCCGGTTTTTGGAATACGTGAACCGGATCAAGATATGCCCATTTCTTATCCTCTAAACAAAGGTAAATACAATGAGTAACGATACAATCTCCTATCTGGAAAATGGACATGAATTTACAGTCCACTTTGATGAGTTATTAAAATACCACGGTGCCGGTTATCCGGGTGGTGTAGCCCACGGGCTAAAAGTTATGCAGCGAGCCTGGCCCTTGCTAGATAATGGTCGTTTGCCTGAACGACGTGAAATTCGCTGTGTCACAGCCTTTGGAGGCCCAGGGGGTAGAGATGCGATTGAGTTTGTTACCCGCGGTCTTACTGAGGGTCGCTACATTGTTGATAACTCAGTAGGGCTCGAAGAAGAAGAGTCCCCCGGTGGTCGTTATTACTTCCGTTTCGAGTACCGTGGCACCGCTGTTGAAATCACCATCCGTCCCGGACACGTACGCCCCGAGTTCATTCAGTTAGCACGCAAGAAAGACCGCTCACCAGAAGAAGAGATCATTTTGGCTGAAATGAAGCTCGAAATGGGAGAACGCTTGTTAGTCCAGCCCGCAGAAGATATTTACAACGCTACCGTATTATCGTAATAAGTCATAGCCATGAATCAAGAACGTCAAACTTGGCTCGGGCTACTTGCCCGAGCTAACCGAGATTATCTGGAAAATATCTGGGCTACTTACAATCCGGGTGTGCCTATACAAAAACTCGCTGGCCCTGAAACGGGGTTGGTGCAGCTCAATACACAAGCTTGTAAGGCCTCAGTGTCATTTCAGTTTGGTGAGGCTTCTTGTACTCGCTGCGTAATCGCTATTGGGAAAATTCAAGGTTACGCAGTACATTTGGGCTCCGATCTACGCAAAGCGGAGTTAGCGGCCTATCTAGACGCCTTTCTACAAACGGCCCCCTCCCACCAACGTGAGCTGGTGCTGCACCCTATACGCCAACAGTTAGAGCTAAAAAAGGCTGAGAGGGAGCAGCTGACGGCTGCTACTTCTGTACGTTTCTACACCACACAAAAAACTTAGAATCATGAAAATACCTTTACGATCTGAGCACAGACATGACGATGAGTTACATCGGCAGACGCGTACTTATCGGCGACTACTGCATGCCTTTGGTTACCCAATGCGCATACAGCAACTAGAAGAGCGTGCTATTCATTGCATCGTTGACTGCCTTCTAGACAGCCAAACGACGGTAGCTATTGAGGTGGAAAATAAGGAATTAACAAGCCGTATTTTGAATACAGGCGCAACCTTGAGCCAAACTCCCGAATGGGTTTTTGCAGGTTCTCAACGGCATCACTTACAACATATTCCAGCAGGAAGCCGTGAGTCGCCTGAAAGTGGGGCAACCCTTGTCATGGAAATAGCCGCCATATCACCTACAAACGGGGGGCTTGCTATACGAGCCACCGGTGCAGGACTCAACAAACCACACACTTTATATTTTTCAGGGTTACATCAAAATGTAGTCATTGATCATATTGCTTTTCGTGCCGATTACCCGCGTGGAGTGGACCTACTACTATGCGCTGACACGCAGCTGGTTGTATTACCACGTCACTTAACTTTGGAGATCATTTAATGTACGTACCAGTAAAGGGTGGTGAACAAGCAATTGCTGCTTCCCGTATAGCCGTAGAACGGAGTCGCCGAGGCGACGACACAATCCCCGAGATTGAAATTAATCAAATCATGGCACAAATGTCGTTAGCTCTTGATCGGATCATGAGTGAGGGGGGCTTATACGATCGACGTTTTGCTGCTATTGCCTTTAAGCAAGCTCAGGGAGACATTGCCGAAGCGGTATTTCTCGTACGTGCTCATCGCGCGCAATTAGCCAATTTTGGCTCAAGCCAAAACATAGATCTAAAAACAATGCATTACAGTCGCCACATTTCCGCCACGCAAAAAGAGTTGGCTGGAGGGCAAATTTTAGGCGCCACTTACGACTACACCCACCGCTTACTGAATATGGATTTAGAACACTCTCGCCCTCAGTGCGAGTTACCTAAATCAGTGATAACAGCTCCCTCATCGCCCTCTAGCTCTGAGCCACTGTACGCAGATCTTATCCGCACCGAAATATCTAAAGCTCCGATAGACATTACGCGAACTGTTTTGCCTTCTTTACCTGATCCTTGCGAGCGTCTCGCTCATCTCGCTCGTGGCGAAGAAGGCTACTTAACTGGATTAGCTTACGAGAGTTTGCGTAAAGCCTCAACGAGTCATCCCTATGTAGCGCAATTAATGAGAGGGAGCGTTGAAATATTCGTAGAGCTGGAAGACCTCAATTTAACCGTATCCATTGGTGAGGTTGAGTTAACTGCCTGCACTACTGTGGCTCCAAATTTTAGCTCATCTCCACATTTAGAAGCGGGTTTTGGTATTGCTTTTGGAGCTAACGAGCGTAAAGCCGTCGCCATGGCAATCGTAGATCAGCACTTTAAAATTGAGGGTGCTACCAGTGATGCACTCATGCATACCGACGGAGTCGCTGCATCCGGCTATGTCAGCCATTTGAAATTACCTCATTACTCTGACTTTGATGCTGATTTAGCGCGTTTACGCCGAGTTCAGGCTAAGGAGGAAATATGAATTATGCCTACCTTGATCTACCGTCCAAACAAGAAATACGTCGTAAAACCCTAAAAGCACTCTGTCTACCTGGACGTCAAATACCTTTCTCAGCTCCTGAGCTACCCATTGCCTATGGTTGGGGGGTAGGAGGCATGGCTATTACCGCTGCCTTATTAGAACCGAATGACACGTTAAAGGTAGTCGATCATGGTTCGGATGATACCGTTAATGCCCTGAATATCGCGGATTTTTTTACTAAAACGGCAAACATATCAATTACGACAACAAGCTCAAAGGCTACTCTCATTCAAACGCGTCAGCGAGTCCCTGAAAGCCCGTTGCGGGAAGAGCAAATTGTGGTGTACCAAGTTCCTCGACCTGACCCTCTACGTGGATTTATTAATGATGCGGCCGAAGCACTGACACGGCACGCACATCATGATTACGGTGTCGTGTTAAGCGCTCTATTTGAAACATGGTTGCAACAAGATGATGCGTGCTTAGGATACGACCACCCTGTGATTGTTAATGATGGGGTCTTAATGTCACCGTCGCCTATTCCTGCTATGGATAACCCCCGCATGGCGATGATGCCTGCTATTCAGATTTTTGGCGCCGCACGCGAGCGACGAATTTATGCATTGCCTGCCTATACACCCTTAGCAAACTTAGCTTTTGTTGACCTGCCTGCTAGCCTGAAAAAAGTCGATACAGCATGTTGTATCTGCGGCTCATCTATTCATTATTTGGATAATATTGGTACGTCAAACACCCCCCATTGGGTATGTTCCGACTCCGAAGCATGCAAGGAGCGCGCTCATGTTTAGCTTGCCAGATCCCGTGCTGACAGCACAGGCTATCTCACTTGAAATAGCTGGGCACCGTATTTTGTCGGATTGTCACCTCAAGCTTTATCCTTCCGAGGTTCTCGCTTTAGTCGGCCCCTCAGGTGCTGGAAAATCAAGTCTTCTGAATATACTTGCTGGACGACAGCTATCTAACAACTGTCAGGCTCTTTCCCTTTTAGGCCAGGATTTACTACGTACCAGTCTTTATCAAACTAACCTTTTACGTCGGCGGGCGTGTGGCTATGTGGCTCAGGATGCCAGCACAACCCTAAACCTGAGACAAAGTGCCGCCACTAATATCGTACGTCGTCTTTTTGATTTAGGTGACAACCGTGCGGTTGATGCACTCAAACAAGCACAAAAATGGGGCCAGCGACTTGGTTTATGTCCAGAACGATTACATGAGCCAGTGAAGAACTTTTCGGGAGGGATGCGCCAACGCGTACAAATCGCTGCGGCCATGATCCATCAGCCGAGCATTTTATTTTTAGATGAACCCACTGCTGGTCTCGACTCAGTCGCTCAAGCAGATTTTTTAGATGTGCTCTCTAATTTGAGAAACCAAACACAGACTGCCATGGTGTTTGTGACTCATGACTTACGTCTAGCTCGACTCATTGCTGATCGGGCCATCGTGATGGATCAAGGCCGCATCGTCAGCGAATCCATTATGGATCGTTTGCTTACTGAGCCTGAGCATCTCATCGCCCAAGCTCTTGTTAAGGCAATGATTTAATGAATAAACCAACTGTGATTTTGCAGTATGAAGGCAATGGCATACATCATGGGCCACTTCGCATAACGGCACAAACAGGGCAGATCGTACAGATCTGGGGAGCGTCAGGCTCAGGAAAATCGACTTTGCTCTCACGAATTTGGGGAAGTCGAAGCTTAGGAACGGCACACTTGTGCATACGAACCCACGATCAGCAGTTCACACCAAGCACAATGACACCCGCCCACTTTGCATTTCTACGCTCACGATTAATGTCGTACGTAGGGCAACATCCTACCGTACTACCTCGCGAAAAACTTGTGGATTGGTTTGCTCTAGTCCCCACAAAGACAGTACTCGACGGACTAAGACTGCTGGACCTCTCTCCTAGCTTACTCTCTCGCTATGCCTGTGATGTCTCTGGTGGTGAACTACAGCGTTTTATGTTGCTTCACGCTTATTTTTCTTCTCCTCCAATCTTACTTTTAGATGAGCCCTGTACAGGATTGGATCCAGAGCGTAGTCATCAGGTGAGCACGCTTTTATTACAGGCTAAAGCCGCTCAGAAACTGGTTATTTACACCAGTCATACGAGTGCCAGTTGGGTGGATCAGTCAATCTCTTTAGACGGTTAAACCTGAATCGCCACGGGTTTAACAGACACCTCAGAGTCATTTAAGATGGCTTAAAGAGAGGTGCCCATGAGCGGTAAGCGTTATCCCGAAGAGTTTAAAATTGAAGCAGTCAAACAGGTTGTTGATCGCGGTTATTCTGTTGCCAGCGTTGCAACACGTCTCGATATCACCACCCACAGCCTTTACGCCTGGATAAAGAAGTACGGTCCGGATTCTTCCACTAATAAAGAAGAGTCAGATGCTCAGGCCGAGATCCGCCGTCTCCAGAAAGAGCTGAAGCGGGTTACCGACGAACGGGACATATTAAAAAAAGCCGCGGCGTACTTCGCAAAGCTGTCCGACTGAGGTACGCCTTTATCCGTGACAACACCTGTTGCTGGCCTGTTCGCCTGCTCTGTCGGGTGCTGGATGTTCATCCCAGTGGTTTTTACGCCTGGCTTCAGCAGCCGCATTCACAACGCCATCAGGCAGACCTGAGACTGACAGGACAGATTAAACAGTTCTGGCTGGAATCGGGATGCGTCTATGGTTATCGCAAAATCCATCTGGATCTGCGGGACAGCGGGCAACAGTGCGGAGTGAACAGAGTCTGGCGACTGATGAAACGTGTCGGGATAAAGGCTCAGGTCGGATACCGGAGCCCGCGGGCACGTAAAGGCGAGGCCAGTATCGTGTCGCCCAACAGGCTCCAGCGACAGTTCAACCCGGATGCTCCGGATGAGCGTTGGGTAACGGACATAACCTACATCAGGACCCACGAAGGCTGGCTGTATCTTGCCGTGGTTGTTGATCTGTTCTCACGCAAAATTATCGGCTGGTCCATGCAATCCCGGATGACAAAGGACATTGTCCTGAACGCACTGCTGATGGCTGTATGGCGGCGTAATCCCCAAAAACAGGTGCTGGTTCATTCGGATCAGGGCAGTCAGTACACAAGCCATGAGTGGCAGTCGTTCCTGAAATCACACGGCCTGGAGGGCAGCATGAGCCGTCGCGGTAACTGCCATGATAATGCGGTTGCAGAAAGCTTTTTCCAGTTGTTGAAACGCGAACGGATAAAGAAAAAGATCTACGGAACGCGGGAAGAAGCCCGCAGCGATATTTTTGATTACATCGAAATGTTTTATAACAGTAAGCGTCGGCATGGTTCTAGCGATCAGATGTCACCGACAGAATATGAAAACCAGTATTATCAACGGCTCGGAAGTGTCTAGATTATCCGTGGCGATTCACATCCCATCCCTCCTGAAGAGAGAGGTTGAAGATTATATGTTTGAAATTACCAGCCTGAAAATCCTCAAAATCATTCTCTCCCTTTGAGAAAAGATTGACCTCCGCTGGCTTGTTCCCATCCAAGAAAGACAAGTTTGCATAAATCGCAATTTCATTTGGGGGGATACCTTTCTCTTCGACCAAATAACGCCAAATACGGATAGGAGGTGCTTTCCGATGCATGAATGGCTTGGAGTGATCATCTTTTTCGCCGTCATCAGCAATGTTTGTTTTGCACACGTATATGGCTTTTGGACTGAATCCAAGACCTCGCTCGGAAATCTCAGCTTTTATCAATTCTAATCTTTTATGAAGATCATCAAGTGATTTTTCCATTGCCCCGGTAGTGCCGTCAAATTGAATAGCTTTTTTAACCAACTCGGCGCTAACAACTTTTTCACTGCTAATGGCTGTCGTAACGAATAACTGTGCATCAGGGCTACCATCAGCCCCGAGTGCACTAAGTTCCGCAAAGCGCTCATAATCATTAGAGGCTTCTTCAGCCCAAAGCTTTATCGGTTGGATAACAGCCTTATGAAAATTAGCTGGCAACTTTAAAGTCGCACTTGCAAGCAAATATGCATCAGGTTCCAATTCAGGGTGATGCTGCCAACTTACTG
>NZ_MCGS01000052.1:27671-58269 GCF_002607755.1 Serratia sp. BW106 | reverse complement strand
GGGTTTTCTGGGCACAAAAAAGCCGTAACCTGAGTTACGGCTTTAAGATCCGTGGTTAATTCGTTACCCGAGAATTACTTTCTCTTCGACAGATTAACCCAGGTTTGCACTACGGTGTCCGGGTTGAGCGACAGGCTGTCTATGCCCTGATCCATCAGCCATTCGGCAAAGTCTTCATGGTCGGACGGACCCTGACCGCAAATGCCGACGTATTTACCCTGGCGCTTGGCCGCCTGAATCGCCATCGACAGCAGAATTTTCACCGCTTCGTTACGCTCATCAAACAGCTCAGACACCACGCCCGAGTCACGATCCAGCCCCAGGGTTAACTGGGTCATGTCGTTGGAGCCGATAGAGAAGCCATCAAAGTGTTCGAGGAACTGATCCGCCAACAACGCATTGGACGGGATCTCGCACATCATGATCACTTTCAGGCCGTTCTCGCCGCGCTTCAGGCCCTGGCGTGCCAACTCGGCAACCACCGCTTCCGCCTGTTCCACCGTGCGAACAAACGGCACCATGATTTCGACGTTGGTCAGGCCCATTTCGTTACGTACGCGTTTTACCGCGTCACATTCCATCGCGAAACAATCACGGAAGTTGTCAGACACATAGCGACCGGCACCACGGAAGCCCAGCATTGGGTTCTCTTCGTGCGGTTCATACTTCTCGCCACCGACCAGGTTGGCATACTCATTGGACTTGAAGTCGGACAGGCGCACGATCACCCGCTTCGGCCAGAACGCCGCACCCAGCGTAGCGATCCCTTCTGTCAGACGGCCAACATAGAACTCGACCGGATGGTCATAGCCCTGCATCAACGCCTTGATTTCCGTTTGCAGCTCTGGGGTCTGCTGATCAAACTCCAGCAACGCCTTCGGATGCACGCCAATCATACGGTTGATGATAAATTCCAGACGGGCCAGGCCCACACCTTCATTCGGCAAACGCGCGAAATCGAAGGCACGGTCAGGGTTACCGACGTTCATCATGATTTTCAGCGGCAGATCCGGCAGCTCGGTTACTTCGGAGCTCTGCACGTTGAAATCGAGGATATCGCTGTAAACGAAGCCGGTATCACCTTCTGCACAAGAAACGGTGACCTGCTGGCCTTCTTTCAGCAGATCGGTCGCGTTACCGCAGCCCACCACCGCCGGAATACCCAGTTCACGCGCGATGATCGCTGCGTGGCAAGTACGGCCGCCACGGTTGGTGACGATCGCCGCGGCTTTCTTCATGATCGGTTCCCAATCCGGGTCGGTCATGTCAGTCACCAGCACATCGCCCGGCTGAATACGATCCATCTCGCTGATGTTATGGATGACCTTCACCGGGCCTGCGCCAATGCGATGGCCGATGGCACGCCCTTCCACCAGCACCGGGCTGGTGGCGTTAAGCTGATAGCGCTCCATGGTTTGCTCGTTAGAGCGCACGGTTTCCGGACGGGCCTGTACGATCAGCAATTTGCCGGTATGACCGTCTTTTGCCCACTCGATGTCCATCGGACGACCGTAGTGTTTTTCGATCAGGATCGCCTGGTGTGCCAGCCCCTGCACTTCTTCGTCTGTCAGAGAGAAACGATTGCGTTGCTGCTCTGGCACATCTTCAATTTGTACCTGCTTGCCGTGATCCTGCGATGGCGCATACACCATGCGGATTTTCTTCGACCCCAGGTTGCGACGTACGATAGCCGGGTTGCCTCTCAGCAGCGTCGGTTTATGCACATAAAACTCGTCAGGGTTGACCGCGCCCTGCACCACCATTTCACCCAAGCCGAAGGCGGAAGTGATAAACACCACCTGGTCAAAACCGGATTCGGTATCGATGGTGAACATCACACCCGAAGACGCGAGGTCAGAACGCACCATACGCTGCACACCGGCCGACAACGCCACGCCGCGGTGATCGTAACCCTGATGCACGCGGTAGGAGATGGCACGGTCGTTAAACAGTGAGGCAAACACGTGCTTGATCGCTACCATAACGGCGTCGATACCCTGCACGTTAAGGAAGGTTTCCTGCTGACCGGCAAAGGAAGCATCCGGCATGTCTTCTGCGGTGGCAGAGGAACGCACGGCGAATGACGCTTCCGGCTCGCCATCGGCCAGTTGCTGGTAAGCCAGGTTAATTTCACGCTCGAATTCCGCATGGAACGGCGTGTCGATGACCCATTGGCGAATTTGCGCGCCAGCCTTGGTCAATTGAGCAATGTCGTCAACGTCAGTTTGATCCAGTAACTGATAGATGCGCTGGTTAACACCGCTTTGCTCGAGGAAATCGTTAAACGCCTGCGCGGTGGTGGCAAAACCGTTTGGCACGGCAACGCCCAAATCGGAAAGATTGGTGATCATTTCACCGAGGGAGGCATTTTTGCCGCCGACACGGTCAACGTCGTGCATGCCGAGCTGGTTGTACCAAAGCACATTACGCAAGTCTGGGCCATTGTTGGACATCGAGACAATCCTTATTGCTATCAGTAGGGTATAGACGGATTTAATTCGCTTGCTTTCTCAGCGCCGCTAAAACGGTGCCGAATCAGACTAGCACAATGATCCATAAGAAATGGAAAGGTGAATCGATCAACCCGGCGAAGAAAGTGGATTTTAGGAAAACTTCCTGAAACGGGAAACCTAGCTGGAATCGTTCCCTTTCGCACTAATAGCTTAAATCTCAACAAATTAAGTATTTTTTAAACTTCAGTTTTAAAAACCCTGTAATCTACCCTGTCTTTGGTGAAAATAGCGCCACCCTGCCGAATAATTCCTCATTAGAAATAAACCTGCATTTTTCATAAAAATTAAAATAGCGTTTTAGCCCGGTATTTTCATGACGGTCGGTTATTCTCTGACCGCCGCAATTGATCATCGACTCTGCCTGCATTATCACAATTTTTTCGCCCGCCCCTTTACCGCAGGTAAATCTGCAGCCCATGATAAGGACAGGCAAACGTGATAATGACGTCACCGTTTCAGGTAAGGAGCCCAGGGTGGAAAGAAGCGTTTTTTATATTTCGGACGGTACGGCGATCACCGCAGAGGTTTTGGGTCACGCGGTGTTGTCGCAATTTCCGGTGAAGGCCACCACCTTTACGCTGCCCTTTGTGGAAACCGAAGCGCGGGCCCGTGGGGTTTGTCAGCAAATTAACGATATTTATCGTGAGACCGGCGTGCGGCCGCTGGTGTTTTACTCGATCATTTCGCCGGAAGTGCGCAATGTCATTACCCAGAGCGAAGGTTTCTGCCAGGATATCGTGCAGGCGCTGGTCGGCCCGTTACAGGGTGAACTGGAAGTGGAACCGACCCCGGTGCCCAACCGTACCCACGGATTGACCGCCAGCAACCTCGGCAAATATGACGCCCGTATCGCCGCCATTGACTACACGTTAGCGCATGATGACGGTATTTCGCTGCGTAATCTCGATCAGGCGCAGGTGATTTTGCTCGGCGTTTCGCGCTGCGGCAAGACCCCCACCAGCCTGTATCTGGCGATGCAGTTCGGTATCCGCGCAGCCAACTACCCGTTTACCGCCGACGATATGGACAATTTGCACCTTCCCGTGGCGCTGAAGCCGTTTCAGCACAAGCTTTTCGGCCTGACCATCGACCCGGAACGCTTGGCCGCCATCCGCGAAGAACGTCGAGAAAACAGCCGTTATGCCTCAATTCGCCAGTGCCGGATGGAGCTTGCAGAAGTCGAGGCGCTGTTTCGTAAAAACCAGATCCGTTATCTGAACACCACCAATTATTCGGTGGAAGAGATCTCGACCAAAATCCTGGATATTCTGGGCATGAGCCGCCGTATGTTCTGATGATAAGATGGCGGGAAAGAAGCGCCCTGCCATCTGTTGTTTATTTCCCCACGGGCCACGTTTTTTGTGCTTTTTTTAGCGGTTTTGATCAACAGAACACAGTTTCTCCGGTTGAATTCATCGGTTTTTACGTTATTGTGATCGCCATCACTTCCCGGCACTCCTGCCGCAGCGAAGAAAAGTCTTTAGAGAAAATCATGCACAAAACAGATGAACTGCGGACCGCGCGCATCGACAGCCTCGTCACGCCGCAAGAACTGGCGGAGAAGTTGCCAATCTCGGCGGAAATCGCGGACAACGTGACTGCCTCACGGCAGCGAATTGAGAAGGTCCTGACCGGCGAAGACCGTCGCCTGCTGGTGGTGATCGGCCCTTGCTCTATCCACGATCTGGACGCCGCCGTCGACTATGCCGGCCGTCTGAATGCGCTGCGCATTCGTTACCAGGATCGCCTGGAAATCGTGATGCGCACCTATTTTGAAAAACCGCGCACCGTGGTCGGCTGGAAAGGCCTGATCTCCGATCCGGCACTGGATGGCACCTTCCAGGTCAATCGGGGGATCGAAATGGCGCGTCGGCTGCTGCTGGAAGTGAACCAGCTCGGCCTGCCAACCGCCACCGAGTTCCTCGACATGGTGGTTGGTCAGTACATTGCCGACTTAATCAGTTGGGGCGCGATTGGCGCACGCACTACCGAAAGCCAGATCCACCGTGAAATGGCCTCCGCGCTTTCCTGCCCGGTGGGCTTCAAGAACGGCACTGACGGCAACACCCGTATCGCGATTGACGCCATCCGTGCGGCGCGGGCCGGACATATGTTCCTGTCACCGGACAAACACGGACAGATGACAATCTATCAGACCAGCGGCAACCCTTACGGCCATATCATCATGCGTGGCGGCAAGACGCCAAACTACCACGCTACCGATGTGGTCGCCGCCTGCGACAGCCTGCGCGAATTCGATTTGCCGGAGCAGCTGGTGATCGACTTCAGCCACGGTAACTGCCAGAAATTGCATCGTCGCCAGTTGGAAGTAGCCGAAAACGTCTGCCAGCAAATCCGCGCCGGTTCCGTCGCCGTCGCCGGTGTAATGGCAGAAAGTTTTCTGGTGGAAGGCACCCAGAAAATCGTTGCCGGTCAGCCGCTGACCTATGGTCAGTCCATCACCGATCCTTGCCTGAGCTGGTCCGACAGCGAACAACTGCTGGCGATGCTGGCCGATGCGGTGGACACCCGCTTCTGATCCCATGGCCGGGGCGCCCACCCCGGCTTTTCTGCCCGCCACTCACTCATCTATACTGGTAGCAATTCTCGCAGTTCCCCATGGAACGGATTTGGAGCCAAGGCATGATCCACTCACTGTTATCTATCCCCTGCGTCACACTGCAAGGGGAGCACAAAACCCTGGGCGACTTCCCTGCCCGGGCTTACCTGGTGGTCAACACCGCCAGCAAATGCGGGTTTACGCCTCAGTACCACGGGCTGGAAAATCTGTGGCAGTACTATCGCGATCGCGGCCTGATGGTGTTGGGTTTCCCCTGCAATCAGTTCGGTGCACAAGAACCCGGCGATCCACTGGAGATCGCCAACTTTTGCACGCTGAACTATGGTGTCAGCTTCCCGCTGTTCAGCAAGGTTGAAGTTAATGGCCCGGGCGCGCATCCCCTGTTCAACGAATTAAAACGTCTGGCACCCGGCGTGCTGGGCAGTCAACGTATCAAATGGAACTTCACCAAGTTCTTGCTGACCGCCGACGGCCAGCGGGTGAAACGCTACGCGCCCATCACCAAACCCGAACGTCTGTTTGACCGCATCGAAACCCTGCTGAAATAACCCCGATTTTTACGGGCTGAGTCGTCTCAGCCCGTCTCACATCACCTTCCTGCAAAAAGCTTCCGTCGGTAAGAAAATTTTCCTTGATGTAACCTTTCGTTCACATGATAATGATTCTCACTTTGATATTAATTACTATTTAACGGTCTGTTTTATAAACACATGACGATGGATAATTATAACCGCACCCCGCCTGCCCAAGCAGCTCACCCCGCTGAAAGCGGCCTGGTTTCGCCTCCTTGCTATGACAGCGCGCAGCTGCTTGATGCCGACGGCGTGGCAATCATCATCCATCAGGGCCAGCGCTATCAGCTGCGGCAGACCAAAGCCGGGAAATTGATCCTGACCAAATAACGCCTTCCCCCTCAACGCCAGCCACCCCGATCGTTTTTGATCCAGGCAGCCAGCAAATCTATTGATATGTTTAAAACATACGGAGAGTTGCGACATGCCTCTGACCTATTCCACCCGGCTGCGTTTATCCGCATTGAGTCTGGCGATTGCCTGTGCTCTGCCGACGGTGACTTTTGCACAAACCAGCAGTACCCCTGTTTCTTCAACGACGACGCCGGTAAAAAAGGATAAAACCAGCGACGAAACCCTGACCGTCGCCGCCACCGGCAACGCACGCAGCAGCTTTGAAGCACCGATGATGGTTACGGTGATCGAGGGCCATACGCCTGAAAGCCAAACCGCCACCAGCGCCGCCGATATGCTACGCCGTGTGCCAGGCATTACCGTCAATGGTACCGGCCGCAGCAATGGACAGGATGTTTTCATGCGTGGCTACGGTAAAAATGGCGTGCTAACGCTGGTCGATGGCATCCGCCAGGGCACCGACACCGGGCACCTTGGTGCTACCTTCCTCGATCCGGCTTTGGTGAAACGCATTGAAGTGGTGCGCGGCCCTTCTGCCCTGTTGTACGGCAGTGGCGCACTGGGTGGGGTAATCGCCTATGAAACCGTGGATGCCGCCGATCTGCTGTTACCCGGCCATAATAGCGGCTACCGGGTTTACGGCACCGCCGGCAGCGGCGATCACAGCCTGGGTATGGGCGCCAGCGCCTACGGCAGGACAGACAATCTCGACGGTCTGCTATCATTTGGTACCCGCGACGTCGGCAATCTGCGCCAGGGCAACGGCTTTGATGCACCCAACGATGAAACCATCAGTAATCTGCTGGCCAAGGGCACCTGGGCTCTCGATGAAAATCAATCGTTGAGCGGTGATCTGCGTTACTACAATAACCGGGCTCAGGAGCCGAAGAACCCACAGGAATCAGCCAGCAGCAGTGGCAACCTGATGACTGACCGCTCAACCATCCAGCGCGACGGCCAGCTCAGCTACAAACTGAACCCTGTGGGGCAGGACTGGCTCGATGCCGAAGCCAAAGTCTATTACTCTGAAGTAGAGATCAACGCCCACACCAACGGTAGCGAAGACGAAGCACGCAAGCAGACCACCCGTGGTGCCAAATTGGAAAACCGCACCCGATTGTTTGCCGATACCTTCGCTTCTCACCTGTTTACCTATGGCACTGAAGCTTATAAGCAAGAACAGACACCGGGTGGTGCGACCGAAAGCTTCCCACAGGCGAAAATCAATTTTGCTTCGGGCTGGTTGCAGGATGAAATTACCCTGCGCGACCTGCCAGTCACCCTGCTTGCCGGGACGCGTTACGATAACTACAAGGGCTCCAGCGATGGCTATGCCGATGTTGACGCCGACAAATGGTCGTCGCGCGGTGCCGTCAGCATTACGCCAACCGACTGGTTGATGCTGTTCGGCTCTTATTCCCAGGCTTTCCGCGCGCCTACCATGGGCGAGATGTACAACGACTCCAAGCACTTCTCTATCCCCATGGGGCCCACCACCATTACCAACAACTGGGTGCCTAACCCGAATCTGAAGCCGGAAACCAATGCCACTCAGGAATATGGCTTCGGGCTGCGTTTTGACGACCTGTTGCTGGCTGATGACAGCCTGCAATTCAAAGCCAGTTACTTCGATACCAAAGCCAGGGACTACATCACCACGGATGTCACCATGGAGCTGGGCCGTGGCCCTCGTGGTCCCTATTGCATCAGTTGCACCACTTTCTCGACCAATATCGATCGCGCAAAAATATGGGGCTGGGACGCCACGTTGAGCTACAAAACCGCTATTTTTGGTTGGGACCTGGCGTACAACCGGACTCGCGGCAAGAACGAAAGCAGCGGTGAATGGTTAAACAGCATCAATCCGGACACCGTGACCAGCACACTGGACGTTCCCTTGGGTGAAACAGGCCTGTCGACCGGCTGGGTTGCCACGCTGGCACAACGCGCCTCCCGTGTGGAGACCGGCACGGCGGAGCAAGGCGGCTATGGCGTCAACGATTTCTACCTGAGCTATAAAGGCCGTGAGCGCCTGCAAGGCATCACCACCACGGTAGTACTGGGCAATGCCTTTGATAAAGAATACTACTCGCCACAGGGCATTCCGCAGGATGGGCGTAATGCCAAACTGCTGGTCAGCTATCAGTGGTAACGTTTTGAATCCGGCGGCCAAGCTGATTGCCCGTCGATTGAACCTCACACAGGAGAACACGCTATGAGCAATACCCTATACGCACGCTACCAACAGGCAAAAATCGATAACCCGGGCAAATATGCGCGCGATCTGGCTGAGCTGCTTGGCGTCAGCGAAGCGGAACTGACCCATGCCCGCGTCGGTCAGGATACCCGTCGCCTGCAGGCAGACGCCCGTACCCTGCTGACCGAACTTGAGCAGGTTGGCGTGACCAAATCCATCACCCGTAACAGCTACGCGGTGCATGAGCAAATGGGCCGTTACCGCAACCAGCACCTGAACGGCCACGCCGGGCTGATCCTCAATCCGCGTGAGCTGGATCTGCGCCTGTTCCTCAATCAGTGGGCCAGCGCTTTCGCCATGAGCGAAACCAATAAGCGCGGCGTACGTCACAGCATTCAGTTCTTCGATCATCAGGGTGACGCACTGCATAAGGTGTACACCACCGATGAAACCGATCTGCCGGCCTGGATGGCGCTGGTTGAACGCCACCTGAACGCAGAAAACCCAGAGCTGGCGCTGCAACCGGCAGACGCCACGGTCAATACTACATCGCCGGATGCCGACAAGATCGACCAGGAATGGCGTGCAATGACCGACGTTCACCAGTTCTTCCAGTTGCTGGGCCGCAATAAACTGACGCGCCAGCAAGCTTTCCGTGCCGTCGGTAACGATTTGGCCTATCGGGTCGATAACTGCGCCCTGAACCAATTGCTTAACGCCGCGATGGGCCTGCAGAACGAGATCATGATTTTTGTCGGCAACCGCGGCTGCGTGCAGATCTTCACCGGCCAGATTGAACGTCTGATGCCGCAGGAAGGCTGGATCAACGTGTTTAACCGCCGTTTCACCCTGCACCTGATCGAAGACGCGATCGCCGAAAGCTGGATCACCCGCAAGCCGACCAAAGACGGCTTTGTCACCAGCCTGG
This sequence comes from Serratia sp. BW106, assembly GCF_002607755.1. Lineage (NCBI taxonomy): Bacteria > Pseudomonadati > Pseudomonadota > Gammaproteobacteria > Enterobacterales > Yersiniaceae > Serratia > Serratia sp. BW106. The sequence goes on along the minus strand of NZ_MCGS01000052.1, from coordinate 49,124 downwards.
AACTGTTCGCCGCCGACGGCACACAGATCGCCCAACTTTACGGCCAACGCACCGAAGGCCAGCCGGAACAAACCCAGTGGCGTGAGCAGGTCGCCGCGCTCGAACCCAAGGACATTGCCGCATGAAACCCTCATTGACCCGTCGTCTGGCGTTTTGCATAACGCTGACGTTGCCGTTCACCGCTGCGGCGGCGGAACGTATTGTCTCGATAGGCGGTGACGTCACCGAAATTGCCTTCGCTCTGGGCGCGGGCGATGAAGTGATAGCACGAGACAGCACCAGCCTGCAGCCGGAAGCGGTTAAAAAGTTGCCGGATGTCGGTTACATGCGCCAGCTCAATGCCGAAGGTATTCTGGCGCTGAAACCCACGCTGGTGCTGACCACCGAGTTGGCCGAACCGGCGCTGGTACTCAAACAGCTGGAAGAAAGCGGCGTTAAAGTGGTGCGCATTCCCGGCGATACTACCTTGCAGAGCGTGCCGGAAAAAATCGGCGTGATCGCCAATGCGTTACAGCGAGTCGACCAGGGGAAGCAGTTAAGCACCCGCTACCAGCAGCAACTGGCGGCAGTGAAAACCGATGCGCTGCCGGTCAGGGTATTGTTCGTCATGAGTCACGGCGGTCTTACACCGATGGCCGCCGGGCAACATACCGCCGCCGATGCGATCATTACCGCGGCGGGTCTGAAGAATGCCATGCAAGGGTTCAGCCGCTATCGCCCACTGTCGCAGGAAGGCGTGATCGCCAGCGCGCCCGACCTGCTGTTGATCACTACTGACGGCATGAAAACTCTCGGCGGCCCGCAGCAGCTGTGGAAATTGCCGGGTATCGCACTCACCCCGGCGGGCAAACAGCAGCGCGTACTGGTGGTTGACGATATGGCGTTGCTGGGCTTTGGGCTGGAAACTCCGGCCGCGCTGGCCGCACTGCGTCATGCGGCGGAGCAAAAGTAATGCGCAGTCGCACCTCCCCCCGTCTGGCAATCACCGGTCTGCTGGTGCTGCTGATGTTGTTGGCGCTGGGCGCCGCCAATCTGGGTGCGCTGACACTGTCGTTCCGCACCCTGTGGCAACAGCCCTTTAGCGACACAGCCTGGCATATTTGGCTGAACATCCGCCTGCCGCGCGTACTGCTGGCGGTGGTGATAGGCTGTGCGTTGGCGGTGTCTGGTGCCGTGATGCAAGGGTTGTTTCGTAACCCATTGGCCGATCCCAGCCTGCTGGGTATCAGCAGCGGCGGCGCGCTGTTTGTTGCGCTGATTATCGTTATGCCACTGGCCCTGCCACCGGTGATCGCTTTGTATGGCCATATGCTGGCGGCGTTCCTCGGCAGCATGTTGGTATCGCTGTTGATCTACGGCATCAGCCGCAGCGGTCACGGCAGCCTGTCACGCCTGTTGCTGGCAGGTATCGCCATCAACGCCCTGTGCATGGCGGCGATTGGCGTGTTGTCTTATCTCAGTAGCGACCAGCAACTGCGCCAGTTTTCACTGTGGATGATGGGCAGTCTGAGCCAATCCCAGTGGCCAACGTTGGTGGTTTCCGCCTCGCTGATCCTGCCGGCCACCCTGCTGACGCTATTACAGGCGCGCCGCCTGAACCTGCTGCAACTGGGCGATGAAGAGGCGCACTACCTGGGGGTGAATGTTCAGCGGGCCAAGCTGCAACTGCTGCTGTTAAGCGCATTGTTGATTGGTGCGGCAGTGGCGATGAGCGGCGTGATTGGTTTTATCGGGCTGGTGGTGCCACATCTGGTACGTATGCGCCTCGGTGGCGACCATCGCTGGCTGCTGCCCTGCTCTGCACTCGGTGGCGCCTGTCTGCTGTTGGTCAGCGATACGCTGGCGCGCACCCTGGTGGCACCGGCAGAAATGCCGGTCGGCTTGATGACCAGCCTGATCGGCGGGCCTTACTTTTTATGGCTGGTGATGCGCCAGCGGGAGCGCATGGGTGGATAACTCATCAAGCCTGACGGCGCAGCAATTACGCTACAGCCTGGGTTCACGTCGGCTGATCAGTGACGTGTCACTCAGTATCGCCAGCGGCGAAATGGTGGCAATTATCGGGCCGAACGGCGCGGGCAAGTCGACGTTACTGCGCCTGTTAACCGGTTATCTTCAGCCGGGCTGTGGTGAATGCCAGTTGCTTGGCCGACCGCTGGAACAGTGGCAGCCGCAACAGTTGGCGAAAGTGCGCGCGGTAATGCGCCAGCACAGCGATCTGGCCTTTCCCTTTACCGTCGAGGAAGTGGTCAGTATGGGTCGCGCGCCCCACGGTAAGCGCGACGCACAGCAGGCGGTGCAGCAAGTGATGGCGCAAACCGACTGTCTCGAATTGGCCCAGCGCGATTATCGGCAACTTTCCGGTGGCGAACAACAACGGGTACAGCTTGCCCGCGTGCTGGCACAGCTTTGGCAACCGCAGCCCACTCCGGCCTGGCTGTTTCTCGACGAACCGACCTCGGCGCTGGATCTTTACCACCAGCAACATACGCTGAGGCTGCTGCGCACGCTGACGCGGCAACAGCCAATTGCGGTGTGCTGTGTATTGCACGATCTCAATCTGGCCGCACTGTACGCGGACCGTATTTTATTGCTGCATCAGGGGCAATTGGTCGCTACGGGCACGCCGCAGGAAGTGTTGCAGGCGGATATTCTCACCCGTTGGTATCAGGCGGATCTGGGAGTGGTTCACCACCCGGAAGTGGCGCTGCCGCAGGTGTATTTGCGTCAATAGGACTATAGCGGGTGCGGCAGGCCGCACCCGTCATCTTCTATCACCTATCAGCTCGAACAGGAGATCTCCAGATGTTTGCCCCAATCCGGCGGCAACGCGGCGAGATCGTCATACTCCGGTTTGTCGGCAAACGGCGTCAGCAATGCCTGATGCAGGCGAGCCAGCTTACTGACATCATCCTGTTCGGCGCTTTCAATCGCCTGTTGCGCCAGATAGTTGCGCAGGATCAGCTTCGGGTTCACCGCCTTCATCGCCTGTTGCCGTTCGGCATCACTCACCTGCTCTTGCTGCAAGCGCTGACGGTACTGCTGGTACCAGCCGTCAAACGCGGCGCGATCAATAAATTCATCCCGCAACGGTGACTGCGCCTGTTGCTGCTCCGTCTGGCTCAGCAGACGGAAGGTGCGGCTGTAGTCTCGTCCCTCTTGCGCCATCAGGCTCAACAACCCGGTCAGCAGGCTGTTATCTTGCGAAGACTGAGTGAAGAAACCGAGCTTGGCACGCATCTGTTCGCCATAAGCCTGCATCAGGGCCGGTTCATAGGCCGCCAGCGCGTTCTGCAGCTGTTCGGTACTCATCAGCCCGGACAGGGTCTGCGCCAGCCGGTGGAGGTTCCACAGCGCCACCGCCGGCTGATTATCATAGGCGTAACGCCCCTGGTGATCCGAATGGTTGCAGATGTAGTCGGGTTTGTAGTCGTCGAGGAAACCGTACGGGCCGTAGTCGATGGTAATACCCAGGATCGACATGTTATCGGTGTTCATTACGCCATGAGCAAAACCAACGGTCTGCCAATGAGCAATCAACCGCGCGGTGCGTTCAACCACGTCGGTAAACCACTGCAGATAGCCATCACTCTGATCTTGAAACTGCGGCCAGTGGCGGGCAATAACAAAATCGGCCAACTGCTGAACCTGTTCCGGCTGCTTACGGTAGTAAAAATGTTCAAAATGGCCGAAGCGCACGTGGCTTTCCGCTACGCGCAATAGCATTGCACCGCGCTCCGGTTGTTCACGGTAGACAGGTTGCTCACTGGTGACGATGGTCAGCGCGCGCGTAGTTGGAATACCCAGATGATGCAGTGCCTCGGAGGCCAGGAACTCGCGGATCACCGAGCGCAGGACCGCACGGCCGTCGCCCATACGCGAATACGGCGTCAGGCCTGCGCCTTTCAGGTGCCAGTCCATGCTGCGGCCATCGGCCAGTCGTTGTTCACCCAGCAGAATGCCGCGACCGTCACCCAATTGCCCGGCCCAGACGCCGAACTGGTGGCCACTGTACACCTGGGCCAGCGGGCGCATGCCCGGCAGCAGCGTTTCACCCGCCCAAATCGGGGTTTTATCCTGGGTAAACCAGCTTTCGTCCAACCCCAGTTCTCGGGCCAGCGGCTCGCTGTGATACAGCAGCCGGGTGCCCTGCAGCGGCGTGGGGTTCAATTCGGTATAAAAACCGGTTAACTGTTGGTGGTAAGCGTTTTCAAACTGCGGCATAGGCCCTCCGTTCCACCTAGTGTAGAGCTTGGGCGTGGCGATTAACACAGAGGAAATGCAGGGAGAACGCATCTGCCTGAAACCAGGACAGATGCGCATGATTCAACGTTTATGCCGATATGGCTTAAAAGCCCTTTTGCGCTGATAGATAAAATACTTTATCAGCGAGAAAATCATGATGAATAACAGCGCAGGAATCACAGCAAACATCATCCAGTCCATTATTGGCCCCATTGTGTGTAGTAAGTACTGTCAATTATTGTTATTGAACTCATCGGGCGTTACCCGTAACACCGCCAGATTATCCACACCAACGCTGGGCCATAAAAAACCTTGCAGACCAAAAACGCCGGCGTGTCTGAGCTTATTAAAATATTCCTCCTTCTCTATTCCTTCGACGATCACCCCCTTGCACAGCAGATTGATATTCTTTAATAGCGAGTCGAACACTACGTCATAACCCTGATGGTTAAACAACTGCCAGTAAAAACGCTTATCGATTTTCACGTAGTCGAATAATCCATCATACAATGCGGTCAGGGTCGCCTGGCCGGAACCAAAGTCATCCAGCCACAGTGAGAACATCTCGCTAAGCTGACGGATCTTTGCATTGTTTTTTCCTGCTGAAAGATTCGGAAAACCTTCGCTGATTTCAAAGGCAATAAATGACCACTGTCTGATGCGCTCACACAATTGAGCGTCAGAGAGAATCAAATCGACCAGGGATTCTTCAACATTAAGGGTCAACAGCACGCCATTCTCGACAAACCAGGCGGCGTTCTGTTCTGCCAAACTCAATTGCTCATTAAATAACTCAATCCTTTGCTCGGGGGTCAATAAATTGATCCCAATGTCAGCCGGCATCGCCAAATCACCGTCCAGACTATTAAAACGGTTCAAAATTTCCACCGCCAACAGCCTGCCCTCCATTGAGTAAACAGGTTGAAAAACATAGCTACTAATAAAGTCAGCTTCGAATTGGATTTTCATTTCAGTGCCACAGGCTGAATGGCGAACATCTCATCGTATATCAATATATTTTATCGATCAATCCCTGTGGGATTAATCGGAAATATCAATGCAACCAGTGATAACTTATCATTTAATTGATAGATTAAAGCTATATTGACTAGGCAGAACGCAGCGTCAAAAACGATTTGGCTTAAGGCAAAAAATAGAGTGTCAGGTATGAATTTAAGTCATATTTAGCTTAAGGAATAGGGTAATTCTGAAAATTTGACTTATCGCCATTGTTTTAATTAAAGAAATTCCTATTGGCAGATAAATATTAAATCCTCACCCCGAAATCATGTACGAAGAAGTGGTATCAACTGATTAAATTTAATAACGCATCAATTCTTCGCGTTATTCTTTGCATTGAATCAGTAAAAAAATGCTCACCTTGCTTTTTGGGGAAGTTATGCTACCTCGGTGTTTTCACTGCATTTTTTTACACAAAAGGATAACGTCAGGAAAGAAGGAGCAAACTCGTGGCATAAAAAAGGGATGAGTCACCTCATCCCGGAACATTCAGGATCCGAACGTTATTTGATCGTTTCAAGCAGCCATTGCCGTAGTTCGGTTAATTCAGCGGCCTGTTCTGGGAACTGCGCAATCAAGGTGTCGCAGCAATTAGCCAGCGTCTCACTGCGATAGGCACAACCCACCAGCATCTCGGCCAACCGTTGCAACGGCGCCGGACTGAGACTGTCGGTGAAAATCTGTGCCCGACAGATCAAGCCCTTCTCTACGTCAAAGAAGATATCCACCCCACCCCAGACAAACCGCTCATTCAGCAAATGACTGAATGCCGGTGCCTTGCCGAAATTCCATTCCCAGCTGCTTTGTTTGGCGAACTGAGTGGCAAAATCCGGCAGATCCGGGTAAACATCCGGAGAAATGATTTCCGCTTTGGCGGTTTCACCATAGTGCTCAAAGAACGCCTGAGTCACCGCGTCGCACACCTGTTGGTGGCTGATATCGGGTTTAAACTCCGCCAGATTGGCAACCCGCGACCGCACCGAAGTAATACCCTTGGCCTGCAACTTTTTTGGGTCCGGATTAAGGTAATCCGCCAGACGGTTGAGATCGGCGTTCAACAATAGTGTGCCATGGTGGAATCCGCGATCCTGGGTTTCCCGGTAGGCCGAGCCGGAAATTTTACGCACGCCCTCTGCGGAATCAATCACCAGATCATTGCGTCCCGATGCGGTGGCCGTAATGCCCAGTTGAGCCAGCGCTTGCAGAATGATGCCGGTGGAGACGGTTTTATCGTAACCGGGTTTGCCCGCCATAAAGGTAAAACAGGTATTACCGAGATCGTGAAATACCGCCCCACCGCCGCTGCTGCGCCGCGCCAGGCGAATACCGTCCTGCTCCATCCGGCGGGTGTTGCACTCTTTCCACGGGTTTTGTGACTGGCCAATCACCACGGTTTCGGCATTACGCCATAAGAACAGAATTTTCTGCGTGGTCATTTCGCGGAAGATGCACTCTTCCACGGCCAGATTGAACCAGGGATCGTAGGAATCGGAAATCAGTAGGCGTAAGTTATTCATGGCGGTCACCGTTAAGGACGTGATGCCGCCATGATACACCAAATCAAAGGGTTAAGACTAAATGCGGCGCGCCTGCCAGTAGACCTTCTTCCAGTAGACGTTATTCAGTGAGGAGCGCATCACGCCACGGCTGGTTGAGGCGTGGATAAACTGATCGTTGGTATCATAAATGCCCACATGCAAACCGTTCTCACCGCCACCGGTTTTGAAAAACACCAGGTCGCCGGGCATTAACTCATCGCGCGACACTTTGGTCCCCAGCGAGGTTTGCGCCTCCGTGGAACGCGGTAATTGCATATCGAAACGATCGCTGAAGGTGCGATAAACGAATCCGGAGCAGTCGACGCCGCCGCGATCCAAGCCGCCATAGCGATAGGGAGCACCGTACCATTGACGCAGTTGCTCATTTAATTGTGCGACAACCACGATAGAGTCCGACAATCGGCCGCTTGGCGGTGGCGCATGGCTGCTGCAACCGGCAAGAATTAAACTGGCTAATAAAAACCAAATACGCATCCGCATAATATCCCTTCATTGAACAGATTGCCGCATCATGCCGTCCGGTAAGCTTACCGCCTGCGAGGCAAAGCCGGCACCAAGTAAGGTGAGCGCTATTTTGGGCTAATTTATCCCCCAGCGGGGGAAAAAGGCAAGCGTGCTGAAGGAGATAATCGAATTGACGCCGGTTTTTGCACTATTCGGGCGTTTTTACCTTGGTCTGACTGTTAATCAGCCACACGCCAAACAGGATAAACAGCGTACCCAACGTTTTCAGCAACGTGGCGGATTCGTTAAACCAGGGCAGGATCACCGCCGCCAGGTACACCAGCGCATAACTCACGCTCAGCAACGGATAAGCCCGGTTGAGTGGTAAATGGTGCAGCGCGAAGAACCAGCACAGCATGGACAACGCGTAACCGAAAATACCGCCGCTGACCGTCAGTAAGGGCAACCAGTACTGGATAAACAGGTTAAGCGTGACGTCGGCAAACGACATCAATGGGATCTGGGCCATGCCCCACTTCATCAGTAACTGCGCCAACGTGACCAACAGCACGCTGGCCGCGCCCCAGGCGTAACCTCTCATGGATTGATACTCATCAACAGGATCCCCAGCATGATCGAAGCCACTCCACACCAGTGACGTGCGGTAGTGGGTTCTTTAAACAGCCAACGGGCAGCGAGCGTCACCAGCACAAAATTTATGCTGAGCGTCGGGTAGGCCAGGCTAAGAGGCAAACGCTGCAGCACATTGAGCCACACCGCCATGCCCAGCCCCAACAGCAATACGGCCAGCGCCAACCAACGCAGCGTTACCCCACGTCTGACGTCGGGGGGTAACTGCCAGCTCTGGGCCGCCTGTTTCTGGCACAGCTGCCCACCACAGGTGAGCAGGCTGACCACAATCACCAACAAATAGCCGATAATCATGGCTGCTGAGAGTACCAGAACAATGCCAGACGGTTCATCACTTGCACCTTATCCGCTGCCGGCAAATTCTGCTCATCGATATTTTCGCCACGCGACAGCTGCAATACCAGTGAGACATCACCCTGTTTGCGTGCCTGGGCCAGCCACTGCGGGAAATCGCCGTCGCTGATGAAATGGCTACGAGCATCCGGATAGTCCAAACCATAGGACACTTCCCCCTTCTGGTTAAACATCAGTACGTCGCTGCGCTTCAACTCCCAGGCCAACCCCGCGGCAACACCCACGCTGTCGGTCAGCACATAGCGACTGTGATTTAACTCGGCCATATTCACCCGAATAAAGTTTTGCGGCAGTTTGGAGTCGGTCACCTGTTGTGGGATAGCGTAACCGCTCAGCAAACACAGCAACAACGGACAAGCCGCCGCCCAGCGCCAACGCTGCCCATGATTACGCACCGAGACCACGGCAAACAACAACCAGCCGGCAAAGGCGATAATACCGATAACAATTTTCGGCCATTCCTGCGAGCTAAACAAGTGCACCTTTGGCAGCAACCCTGCGCCAATAACCAACAGTGCCACCACGCCGATCAGACCAAACAGGCCATTTAATACTGCGTTAACCTTGAATACCTTGCTGCGCAGCGCCGTCGCATAATCCTCGGCGTAAACCGCCATCAGCAATGCCAACGGTGCCATGCACGGCAAGATATAAGTCGGTAGCTTACCCTTGGCAATACTAAAGAAGATCAGTGGCATCACCACCCAACTCAGCAGGAAAAATAACTCCGGCCGTTGCACGCGCTCACGCCAGCCCTTCACCAATGCGCCCGGCAACAGTGCCAACCATGGCAATACCGCCGCCATCAGAATCGGGATGTAATACCAGAACGGCTCTTTGTGTTGTGCATTATCCTCGGCGAAACGTTGAATGTGCTCCACCCAGAAGAAGTAGTTCCAGAAATCCGGCTCACGTTGTGCAATGGCAAGCGCCCACGGCAAACTCAGCAGCACCGCCACCAGGATCGCTACCGGGCCGTAGATCAGCAGGTCCTTGATGCGTCGCTGCTGAATGACAATCGGGATCACCGCAATCACCGGCACCGCCAGCGCCAGAAATCCCTTGGTCATAAAGCCCATGCCGCAGGCCAGCCCCAACAGCACGTAGCCGCCCAGTTTGCCTTTGGCCGTGGTGGCTTTCAGCGTCAGGTAATAGCTGACCATCGCAGCGGCCAACCACAACGAGATCATCGGGTCCAATACGCTGTAGGTGCCGATGCTGAATACCAGCACCATCGACAGGAAAATCAGTACCGCCAGGCAGGCACGGTTGGCATTGCGCCACATCAGCATCGCCAGTGCAAACACCAGCAGCGCCGTCATGCCGGTGCTGAATACCGAACCAAAGCGCACCGCAAAGTTGGTATCACCAAACAGCCATTGGCTGATGTTGTTGATCCAATAACCGGCGACCGGTTTTTCGAAATAGCGCAGGCCAAGCAAGTTCGGCACCACCCAGTCGCCGCGTTGCAGCATTTCTCGGCTAATCTCGGCGTAGCGAGTTTCGTCCGGTTGCCACAGCAGGCGACCGTTAAGTGGGATCAGGTAAACCAGAGCAAAAAAAATGGCCAACAAGATGGCCCAGGATCCTTTTAGCGCCTTCATGAATCGTCCTTCACATCGGTTTGACAACCCAGCCAACCTTCGCGGCCAGGGAAAGGAGCACGCTCGACGCGGCCCAATGGCAATGACGCCAAATCTTGAGGCAACAAAGCGCTTAACGGGCAGAATTCTATGCCCTGCCGTTGCGCACGTTGCAGTAACTGTTCAAACATAGCGGCCTGTGACATCCCTTCCACTTCTGTGTGAATGGTGTACACCGGCACGCCGCGATCGTTTTCAATCGCCCGCAAAATGTAATCGTTGAAGTCAGCCATACTGACTTCACTGCCAATCACCTCATCAAAGGTGGGTAACGTGACCGGGATCTGCACGGTGCCCAGACGACCATCGCTTAACAGCGGACGGAAAGGATGGGTACCACGACAGTCGCTGTTGTAGTGAAAACCAAAACGCTGCTTCACCTCCAACACCCGCGTATCGGCACGCCAACCGGCAACCGCCGAGCATTTGACCGGCTGGCCGGTACTGGCTGACAACGCATCCACCCCAAGCTGAACCTGTTGCGTCAGCTGCGCCTCAGACCACCGGCCGACCTTGGCTTGCCACCCCTGATGATCCCAGGCGTGCAGCCCTACCTCATGCCCGGCCTGCGCAGTGAGCTTCATCAACGACCCCAGAGTGCGGGAAATATTGCGTCCCGGCCAGGCGGTACCGGCCAGCAGAATATCCCAGCCATACAGCGATGCGGCATTCGAGCGCAGCATTTTCCACAGGAATTTCGGACGCAAAAGGCGCCACAGATGGCGCCCCATATTGTCCGGTCCTACGCTGAAGAAGAAACTGGCCTGAATATTGTACTTGTCAAACAGCTCCAGCAACTGCGGCACCCCTTCCCGGGTACCGCTGAAGGTATCTACATCAACTCGCAGACCGACTTTCTTCATGCACCATCGCCTTCCTGAACGGTAGTGCGCAGGAAGTAATCCAGCGTATCGGCAACGGTTTGCTGCATCGCGATGGTCGGCTGCCAATCCAGCAGGCGGCGGGCATTCTTGATGCTCGGCGTACGGTGCTCAACGTCCTGATAACCTTTGCCGTAGTAGCTGCTGCTTTCAACATCCTTAAAGCCGGCAAACGGCGGGAAGCGATCGCGCAGCGGATGGTTATTGAAGCTTTCGAGCAGCATTTCCGCCAGTTCACGGATGCTGGCCTCGTTGGTCGGGTTACCGATGTTGACGATCTGACCATCGCACAGGCCGTCACGATTTTCGATAATGCGGAACAGCGCTTCGATACCGTCGTTGATATCGGTAAAGCAGCGTTTTTGTGCCCCACCGTCCATCAGTTTGATCGGCGAACCTTCCACCAGGTTGAGGATCAGCTGGGTGATAGCACGGGAAGAACCGATACGCGCGGCGTCCAGGTTATCCAGACGTGGGCCCATCCAGTTAAACGGACGGAACAGGGTAAACTTCAGCCCTTCCTTGGCACCGTAGGCCCAGATCACCCGGTCCAGCAACTGCTTGGACACCGAGTAAATCCAGCGCTGTTTGTTGATCGGCCCGACGATCAGGCGTGAGTGGTCTTCGTCGAATTCCTTGTCGTCACACATGCCGTACACTTCAGAAGTGGACGGGAAGATAATGCGCTTGTTGTATTTCACACAGTCGCGAACGATTTTCAGGTTTTCTTCGAAATCCAGCTCGAACACGCGCAGTGGGTTGCGGGTGTATTCGATCGGCGTGGCAATAGCCACCAGCGGCAGGATCACGTCGCATTTCTTGATGTGATACTCGATCCACTCGGAGTGAATGCTGATATCCCCTTCCACAAAGTGGAAGCGCGGGTTACCCAGGAAACGGCTGATGGCATCAGAGCCAATATCCAGACCGTAGATATCGTAACGATCATCGCGCAGCAGGCGTTCGGTCAGGTGGTTACCGATAAAGCCGTTCACACCGAGGATCAGTACGCGGGTTCTGCGTTTCATCACTGCGTTAGGTTTAGCGGCCAAACGGACATCGGTAACGATGCCCATTTCCTGCGCCAGACGGCTGCCTTGCACATACAGGCCGACATCGTTTTGGCCGGCAACAATTTCCAGTGCACCTTCACCACAGGCAATGATCAGCGGAGAAGTGCTGAGCACGGTACCCGGCTGCTTGTCATGCTGGGTATCCAGCACTCGAGCGCGCCAGACGATCAGTTTACGCTGACCCAGGTAGCTGAAAGCCCCAGGGTAAGGTTCGGTCACTGCACGGATCAGGTTGTTAATTTCCTGCGCGGATTTATGCCACAGGATTTCACCGTCAGCCGCGGCGCGACGACCAAAATAGCTGGCATCGGCTTCGTTTTGCACCGTGAAGGAAGCGGTGCCGTTTTTCAGCTTTGGCAATTCCTGCTTCAGCAACACCTGCGCCGCTTCCAGCACTTTTTTGTGCAGCGTCAGCGCGGTGTCGCCGGCGGCTATCGCCACCTTTTGCTGGCCAACAATATCGCCGGCATCCGGGCGTTTGACCATTTTATGCAGCGTAACGCCGGTTTCGGTTTCGCCATTAACCAGCGCCCAGTTCACCGGTGCGCGGCCACGGTAGCGCGGCAGCAGTGAGCCATGCAGGTTAAAGCCGCCTTTTGGTGCCAGGGACAGCAGCTCTTCGCTCAGCAGGTTACGGTAATAGAATGAGAAGATAACGTCCGGCTGCATCTGGCGAATACGCTCGATCCACAGCGGATGGTTAACGTCTTCCGGCGCATAGACCGGTAACTCCAATTCTGCACCCAGACGGGCTACAGAGGAGAAAAAGTTGTTCTCACCAGGATCGTCGGTATGCGTGAATACCGCCTGAACATCATAGCCCGCGTCAGTCAGCGCTTTCAGACCCGCGCAGCCAATATCATGGTAAGCAAATACGATAGCTTTCATTATTCTTCTTCCTGAGTATTGTGATTCGGTTGTTCACCGACCACTTTCTGAACAAAATAACGGGGACGAGCACGCACGTCGGTGTAGATGCGACCGATGTACTCTCCCAACAGGCCCATGCCGACAAACTGGGCACCGATAAAAGTGAATAACACGGCAAACAGGGTGAATACCCCGCCGCCCGACCATTCAGGCCCCATAATCAAACGCAGGGCGATCAACAGCACCGCCAGCACAAAGCCGGAAAGCGCCACCACGCTGCCCACCACGCTGAGCAAACGCAACGGCGTCGTGGTCAGGCAGGTGATCAGGTCATACATCAGATTAATCAGCTTCATCAGGCTGTATTTGGAATCACCAAACTCACGTTCGGCGTGCAGCACGTCAATTTCAGTGGTGCGGCGGGCGAAAGTATTCGCCAGGATCGGAATAAAGGTGCTGCGCTCGTGACAGTTCAGCATCGCCTCAATAATGTGACGACGGTAGGCGCGCAACATGCAGCCGTAATCCCCCATCGATTTACCGGTGGCGCGTTGGATCATCATATTAATGATGCGCGAGGCGCTTTTACGGAACCAAGAGTCCTGACGGTTGGCACGCACGGTACCCACTACGTCATAACCCTCTTCCGCCACCTGGACCAGACGCGGGATCTCTTCCGGCGGGTTTTGTAAATCGGCATCCAGTGTAATCACCAGATCGCCGCTCACCTGATTGAAGCCTGCCATGATTGCCGAGTGCTGGCCATAATTGCGGTTCAGCAACACGGCAATCACACAACTACCCGGCTGTTCGGCGGCGGCGGTCAGCATATCGGCAGAATTGTCGCTGCTGCCGTCATCGACCAGGATAATTTCATAAGCTTGGGTCAGTTTTTTACAGGCGGCGGTGGTACGTTCAAGCAAGGCAGGCAAACTTTCCTGCTCGTTGTATACCGGGATCACCACCGAAACTTTTTTTATCGGTTCAACGCGAGACACGTAGCGACTCCACAACAGAAGACAAGGCTTTAACCACGCGATCAACATCGGCGTCGGTCATATCAGGGAACAGCGGCAAGGTGCACAGGCGCGCCGAGTTCCATTCGGTATTGGGCAAGGACAACTGCGGATAGCGCTCACGGTAATACTTCTGGGTATGGGCGGCGCGGAAATGCAGGCCGGTACCGATGCCCACTTCTTTCAGGCGCTCCATCAGTTGGTCACGATCGATGCCACAGCGTTCGGCGTCGACGCGTACCATAAACAGATGCCAGGCATGGTCATGCGGGTAATCAGGCAGCCCCAGCGGCAGGAAAGGTGACCCTTCCAGAGCGCGGAGGTAACGCTCAGCCAGCACCTTGCGGCGAGCGTTAAGCTGCGGCAGACGGCCCAGTTGCACCACGGCGATGGCCGCATGGATATCGGAGAGATTGTATTTGTAGCCTGGCTCCACCACTTCGGCCTGCGGCTTACGCCCCAGTTGCTGGCGGTCAAAGGCATCAACGGCCAGGCCGTGGAACTTCAGACAACGCAGGCGATCGGCCAGTTCGTCGTCGTCGGTAGCAATCAGGCCGCCTTCGGCACAGGTCAGGTTCTTAATCGCGTGGAATGAGAAAATTGCCGTGCCGCGCGCGCCCACCCACTCACCGTTGTAACGGGAGCCTACCGCATGTGCGGCGTCTTCAATCAGGGGAAGGTTGTGGCGTGTAGCCACTTCACGCAATGCATCCATCTGCAGCGGTGCACCGGCATAATGCACCGGGACAATGGCTTTGGTTTTGGCAGTGATAGCGGCTTCAACATCGCTGGCGCTGACCATCAACGTATCACGGTCAACGTCAATCATCACCGGCGTTGCGCCAAGCAATTCGATCATGTTGAGAGTAGAAACCCAGGTTTGTGAAGGGGTGATCACTTCGTCACCCGGGCCAATGTTCAGTGCCATCAGGGTAATATGCATACCCGCAGTAGCGGAACAGACGGCAATGGCGTGTTTACAACCGAAGGTGGCGCAGAACTCACTTTCCAACTGCTGATTTTGCGGCCCGGTGGTGATCCAACCTGAGCGCAATACCTTTTCTACCGCCGCGATTTCTTCATCGCCAATCGCCGGGCGTGAGAAAGGTAAAAATTGATCCATAGTTAACCCCAAACGTATCAAATTTCTTTAATGACACTGTAGATCTCTTTTATTTAACGAATATTAAACGCCAGAGAGAATCGTTCCTGATGGATTAACTGCCAATGTACGGCCGCAAGCTTAACTAAACCTTAAGGTGCGATTAATTATCAGCTAACTGCCTGATCTGCGAGGGCCATCATCATTAAATTAAATTGATTATAGAATCAATTAGTTATAGTTATATGTAATTATTTACTTATTATATTTGAACTAAATTAGCGTAGCACGTCAGCGACGGCTTTCAAGATTGACGGGAGGATTCTGAGGGAAGGAGGGAAATAAAGCCGGTACTTACCCGGCTATTTATATCAGGTCCGTTTAATTTTCGTTTATAGTGCATTTTCAATGCACTAACCCATCATGCCGTTTTGGTCATAATCCAGCGCTGGTCACCCACCGCCTGCAGGTGAAAATCCACGTCATAAATCTGTGAAAGCAGTACCGGCTCCATCACTTCCCTGGTGGTTCCCTGCGCAACCAGCCGCCCGGCATGCAGTAACCAAACCCGATCGGCCTGCTGTAAGGTATGGTTAAGGTCGTGCGCGCAAACCAATGCGCTACGTCCACTCTGACAAAACTCTCGCAACAGCCGATCCAGCGCCACCTTCTGCGCCACATCCAGGCTATTGGTCGGTTCATCCAGCAGCAACAGTTGGCTATGGGGGTTGACCGTCGGCCAAACCTGCAGCAATACCGCCGCCAGCCGTACCCGTTGCCATTCACCGCCGGACAACTGCGTCAACATACGCGACAGCTTGTCCGTCAGTTTCAAGCGCTGGCACAAATACACAATGGTGCTCTCCAGCGCCTGCTCAGTGGCCCCTGCAGGCCGGTGCAGCTCCAGATACTGGAAAACCGGCATCAGCGCCACCGGCGGCTGTTGCTGGCAGAGATAGGCACGGCGCAGCGCCAGTTCATTGCCCTGATAACCCCCCAACGGCTGCCCGGCCAGCAGGATCTCTCCCGTACCGGGCAATATGCCTGCCAGTCGCGCTAACAGTGTGCTTTTACCCGCACCGTTCGGACCAATAAGGTGAAACTGCAACCCAGCATCGACCTGCGCTGAAAATGGGGCCAGACGCCCTTCTACCCCAACCTGACTGAGTTGCAGCATTATGGATCACCGCTCCTTGTTTATTATTCGGCCAACGCCTGTTTGACGGCGGCCACCAGTGCAGGATCTTCCGGCGTGGTGTCCGGAGAGAAACGTTGGATCACCTTGCCATCACGGCCGATCAGGAATTTTTCAAAGTTCCACAGAATGTCGCCGGTTTGCTTCGGTGCCCGGCCCTTGCTGCTCATACGCTCCAGGAACTCACTGCCCTGCGGGGCCACGGCTTGCGGCTCGGCGGCAATCAACGCCTGATATAATGGATGGCGGTTCTCGCTGTTCACTTCAAGCTTGGCAAACATCGGGAATTCAACGCCAAAGGTACCGCGGCAAAACGCCAGGATCTCCTCGTTGCTGCCCGGCTCCTGCCCGAGGAATTCGTTGGACGGAAAGCCCAGCACTTCAAACCCTTGGCCACGGTAGGTTTCGTATAAGGCTTCCAGCCCTTCATATTGCTTGGTCAGACCGCACTCCGAAGCCACATTAACCACCAGCAACACGCTGCCTTTATATTTGCCCAGCGTGGTGGCTTGGTTCTCGATAGTGTCCAGCGGAATGTCATAAATCGCTTGAGTCATGGAGCTTATCCTCTTGTTTTACTTGCAGGTGAACAGAGAAACTACCTTACGCTTTTTACCCGGGTCAGTAACCAGATAAATAGCGGTGCCCCCAGCGTGGCGGTGACCACCCCAATGGGTAATTCAGCCGACAATAGTGTAATACGCGCCACCACATCGGCCGCCAGCAACACACCGGCGCCGGCCAGTGCACAGCCGGGCAATAAATAACGCTGATTCGTCAGGCCACTGAGGCGCAGCATATGCGGGATCACCAGCCCGACAAAGCCGATCACCCCCGCCAGGGCCACACTCACCCCCACCAGCCAGCCGATCGCCAGCACCAGGAGATTACGCCACAGATGCAGTGAAAGCCCAAGCTGACGCGCCTGTACCTCGCCCAATGCCATAAAATTTAGCGCCTTGCCCTGACAACACAGCCACAGCAATACCGGTAACAGCGCCAGTACCAGCCATTTTTGCCGCCAGTCAACCCCGCCAAAACCGCCCATCATCCAGTACATCAGTTGGCGCAGATCCAGGCTGGAACTGAAGTACACCGCCCAGGTCATTACCGCGCTGCACACGATGCCCAAGGCAACCCCTACCAACAGCAGACGTGCATTGGTCAGGCGCTTACGGCGGGCAAAGCTCAGCAGCAGGAAGGTCATGAGCAATGCGCCCGCAATGGCGCTCAGGCTCATCAGCGCCACCGGCAGCAGGCCGTTGCCCAGCAGTACCGTTAGCACCAATGCCACCCCGGCCCCGTTTGCCACACCCAGCAAGCCCGGTTCGGCCAACGGATTTTCAAACAATGCCTGCATCACTGCCCCGGCCACCGCCAGGCTGGCCCCCACCAACATTACCGCCAGCGCACGTGGCAGGCGTAATTGCCAGACAAACAGCTGCGCCGCTTCACTCGACCACTGTGATGGCCAGAGCCAAATGTCGCCCGCGCTGAGGCTGAAAACAAATGCCACGGCAACGCCCAGCGTTAACAACAGCAGATGCCGTTTATCGCGATGGCGTTGTTTGTGCAGCAATAAGGTAAAGGTCTGGCTGGCTGGCATAGGCGTGGAGATCCCCTGCGGGCCGTGATCAGCGGCCGAATATTGACGTCTGGGTCGAATATTAGGGGGTTAGCGCCCGAAGGGAAAGCATTGCATCAGGAGAATTGCGGGAAAACAGCAGTTGATCTTGCCAGTCACCCGTAAGTGATGGCAAAACCAGCCGCCGTTGAATCAATTATCGACGCTGGTCGTTACTCTTTTGCGGATAGGGTTTACCCTGACCATTGTCATTGCCGCGCCCCTTGTCATGGTCACGGCCATTGTCGCGGCCGCCGTTGTCATGATGGTTGCCGTCGTTACGATTATCGCGCTCACCGTGGAACGGATTGCCGCCCCGATCCGGGCCACCGTGTTCGTTACCCCGCGGTGGGGAAGATTGCCAACGACCACCATCCCAGTACATGCCACGATTATTGCGTTCACCCTTGCCGCGCCCCTGGTGCTCATGCCACCACTGCGGCGGACGCCAGTCATAGCCATCCCAATAATAACCCCGCCGGTCCTGATCCCCCAGATGCACCGCAACACCCGGCACGTTGATATCAATCGAGACATCCGCCTGCGCCGCTACTGGCAGCAGCAGCGGTAAACACACCAGCAACAGGATCTTTTTCATTTTTCGCTCCTACTTTATTTTCTCGCTGAGGGGGTTATATCAGTGTGTTTATTTTGCGCCTATCTCACTAATGCCTATTTTCAGATCGTTTTCATCTCTCTTACACATTCCATACATTCTATTTTTATTGCTTGAATAAAATAGCCGCTAACAACCGTTAACGAATCGCTGACATACCGTAAGCCT
Organism: Serratia sp. BW106; assembly: GCF_002607755.1. Lineage (NCBI taxonomy): Bacteria > Pseudomonadati > Pseudomonadota > Gammaproteobacteria > Enterobacterales > Yersiniaceae > Serratia > Serratia sp. BW106. The sequence continues at coordinate 30,663 of NZ_MCGS01000052.1, read as the reverse complement.
TGTTGGTCTTTATAATTAATCTGCAACCCATCAGAGAGATACTATTATGATTAAACGCATTGGACTTTTTTTGACCGTCACCCTACTGTCCGTGGCGCTCAGCGCCTGCTGCTTCGGGCCTCACGGTGGTGGTCATCGTGGCGGTGGTGGACCGGGCCACTACTACAATCATTATTAGTCAACAGGGGCCTCGGCCTCTGTTTTATTTCTATCGCCGTCAGAAAATCAATAGCCATAAGAATAATCCGTAAGAAATAGATTATTTTAATGTGCATTACAGGCATCAATATTATTGAGTGAATTATCTATTCTTCCGCCGTTTAAGAATAAACCGAAATTTACCTCTAACGTTAAAAAGAAAAAGGCCGCAAAAGCGGCCTTTTTTGGTTTCATGCAACTTACTCTTTCGGGCTTGCGTTCTCTACCCGACTTTTCAGCTTTTGCCCTGGACGGAAAGTGACCACGCGGCGCGCCGTAATCGGAATGTCCTCGCCGGTCTTCGGGTTACGCCCCGGACGTTGGTTCTTGTCACGCAAATCAAAATTGCCAAAACCTGACAGTTTAACCTGCTCACCGTTTTCAAGAGCACGACGAACCTCTTCGAAAAACAGTTCTACCAGGTCTTTGGCATCCCGTTTGCTAAGCCCAAGCTTTTCAAACAGGTGTTCTGACATTTCAGCTTTAGTAAGCGCCATAGGTTCAATCCCTCAAGGATGCTTGGAATCGCTGTTTTAGAGCCTCTACACATTTTGCAACGGTAACGGCTATCTCCTCTTCTTCCAGTGTACGAGCGGTATCCTGCAATACCAGACTGATAGCCAGGCTCTTATAACCCTCTGCCACGCCCTTGCCACGGTACACATCAAACAAGTTTACGCCAACTACCTGATTTGCGCCAACTTTCTTACACTCTGCCAAAATATCTTCTGCGGGGACGTTTTCAGCCACCACAACAGCGATATCGCGACGGTTTGCCGGGAAGCGAGAAATCTCCCGCGCCTGAGGCACGGCGCGGCTTGCGACCTTGTCCCACTCCAGTTCAAACACCACTGTGCGGCCGTTAAGATCCAGTTTACGCTCAAGTTCCGGATGAACCACACCGATGAAACCGACACGTTGGCCCTGGAAATAAATGGCTGCGCTTTGCCCTGGGTGCAAGGCCGGATTAGCCTCTGCCTTGAACTGAATTTCGGATAATTTACCGGTCAGTTCCAGGACAGACTCCAGATCCCCTTTTAAATCATAGAAGTCGACTGGCTTACGCGCCAGATCCCAATGTTCTTCATGCGTATGGCCCGCAATCACCCCTGCCAGCATGACGTCCTGACGGATACCCAGATTTGCCGCAGTATCAGGGACAAAGCGCAGGCCGCTTTCAAACAGGCGCAGACGAGTCTGCTGACGATTCTGGTTATAAACCACGGCGGACAACAAGCCGGTCCACAGTGACAGACGCATCGCAGACATCTCTACCGAGATTGGGCTTGGCAGGATCAGCACTTCTTCACCCGGGTGCAGCAAGGCCTGTACCTTAGGATCAACGAAACTGTAGGTGATGGCTTCCTGGTAACCGTGATCGACCAGCATGGTTTTCACACGCTTCAGCGTCAGATCCGCTTCGCGATGCTTGGTCATGATCAGATCAGCACGAACCGGCACGTCAGGAATGTTGTTGTAGCCGTAAACACGCGCCACTTCTTCCACCAGGTCTTCTTCGATTTCCATATCGAAACGCCAGCTCGGCGCAACCGCCAGCCAGTTATCGCCCTGCTCGGTGACCTGGCAGCCCAGACGACGCAGAATGTCGCTGACCTGCTCGCTTGGCACCACGTGGCCAATCAGGCGATCCAGCTTTTCACGACGCAAAGTAATAGTGGCACGCTTTGGCAACTCACTTTCGGCGGTCACATCAATAACCGGGCCGGCCTGACCGCCACAGATATCAATCAGCAGGCGAGTCGCACGCTCCATGGCTTTATACTGCAGCGCAGGATCAACACCGCGCTCGTAACGGTGGGAAGCATCCGTATGCAGACCTTGACGGCGTGCACGGCCGGTAATCGCCAGCGGGCTGAAGAAAGCACATTCCAGCAGCACGTCCTGGGTGGATTCATTCACACCGGAGTGTTCGCCACCGAAGATACCGCCCATCGCCAAAGCTTTTTGGTGATCGGCAATCACTAAGGTATCAGCGTTCAATTTGGCTTCGTTGCCGTCCAGCAGCGTCAGGGTTTCACCTTCGCTCGCCATACGCACCACGATACCGCCTTCGATGCGGTTCAGGTCGAAGGCATGCATCGGCTGGCCCAGTTCCAACAGCACGTAGTTGGTAACATCCACTACCGCATCAATGGAACGGATGCCGCAACGACGCAGCTTCTCACGCATCCACAGCGGGCTGGCCGCCTTGACGTCGATGCCTTTCACTACGCGACCAAGGTAACGCGGGCACGCCTGAGGCGCGTCGACGCGGATCGGCAGCGTATCATTAATGGTGGCCGCCACCGGGCTCATGTCCGGCTCGGTCAGAGCAACCTGATTCAATACCCCAACATCGCGCGCCACGCCGATAATACCCAGGCAGTCGGCACGGTTCGGCGTTACGCTGATTTCGATCGCGTTGTCATCCAGCTTCAGATATTCACGGATATCGGTGCCAATCGGCGCGTCTTCCGGCAGCTCAATGATACCGTCGTGATCATCAGTAATACCCAGCTCGGAGAACGAGCAAAGCATCCCTTCTGAAGGCTCACCGCGCAGTTTCGCCGCTTTGATTTTGAAATCGCCTGGCAGCACTGCACCGACGGTAGCAACGGCTACCTTCAGACCGGTGCGGCAGTTTGGTGCGCCACAGACGATATCCAGCAGGCGATCGCCGCCCACGTTGATCTTGGTCACACGCAGTTTGTCGGCATTCGGGTGCTGGCCGCACTCAACAACATGGCCCACAACTACGCCGTTAAAGGCACCCGCTACCGGTTCCACCCCGTCC
>NZ_MCGS01000052.1:0-26568 GCF_002607755.1 Serratia sp. BW106 | reverse complement strand
TTCCTCTGGCCGATATGGCTCTAAGTAATTGTTATCTATTATTCGAACACGCCTTTAGCGCATCTCCAAAGCATTTTAAGTTATAGCCCGGCAATGACTGGAGATGGCCAAAAACAAAAAAGCCTCCACAGGGGAGGCTTAGGCGCTACTTTTCGTTTCTTTTCTTACGCGCAAAGCCTCCTGAGTTCAGGCGCTAAAGTAAAAAAAGAAACGAAAAATAGCAGCGTTCATGATTGCGTTACCTTGTCGATGATTGTCCACCAGTGATACGGCGGCGGTCAATAAAAGTCAATATTCGTAGCTGAAAACAAAGATTAAAGAGGGAGCAAGCTCCCTCTTTAATAACTGACTTACGCCAGTGCTGCTTTCGCTTTCTCGACCAGTGCGCCAAAGGCCACTTTGTCGAAGACTGCGATGTCAGCCAGGATCTTACGGTCAATTTCAATAGAAGCTTTTTTCAAGCCGTTAATGAATTTGCTGTAAGACAGGCCGTTCACACGAGCAGCTGCGTTGATACGTGCAATCCACAGCTGACGGAACTGACGCTTACGTTGACGACGGTCACGGTAAGCATACTGACCTGCTTTGATTACTGCCTGGAAGGCAACACGATAAACGCGCGAACGGGCACCGTAGTAACCTTTCGCTTGTTTTAAAATTTTCTTGTGACGTGCGCGTGCAATTACACCACGTTTTACGCGAGCCATATGCTCTCTCCTAAAGTCTTATTCTAGATTCAAAAAAAATGGCTTATGCGTACGGAAGGCACGCAATAACCAGGCCAAGATCGTTTTGTGACACCATGCCTTTCGGACGCAGGTGACGTTTACGCTTGGTTGCTTTTTTGGTCAGAATATGACGCAGGTTAGCATGCTTGCGCTTAAAACCACCGCTGCCGGTTTTTTTGAAGCGCTTGGCTGCACCACGTACAGTTTTAATCTTTGGCATTTTAATTAAATCCACTTCGCATTGTTAAACAACGAATCAGTGAGGCGAATAAAGCCCACACAACGCAAGCGCTGCGTGGGTTCTATTACTTGGAAGCCTTACTGCCTCTTCTTCGGTGCGAGCACCATGATCATCTGACGGCCTTCGATCCTCGTAGGGAAGGATTCGACAATGGCCAGATCAGAATCTTCACACAGGTCTTTACGGACGCGGTTAAGCACTTCCATACCGATCTGTTGGTGCGCCATCTCACGCCCACGGAAACGCAGGGTGATTTTGGCTTTATCGCCATCTTCCAGAAAGCGAATCAGGTTGCGTAGTTTGACCTGATAGTCGCCATCATCGGTACCAGGACGGAATTTGATTTCCTTGACCTGAATAACTTTTTGCTTCTTCTTCTGTTCTTTTGTCGACTTGCTCTTCTCGTAGAGGAATTTGCCGTAATCCATGATTCGACAAACTGGCGGTTCGGCATTTGGGCTGATTTCTACTAAATCAACGCCCGCTTCCTCAGCTTTTTCAAGAGCTTCATTCAGACTGACAATACCAATCTGCTCGCCATCGACGCCGGTTAGGCGAACTTCTTGCGCGCGAATTTCTCTGTTAATGCGATTAGGACGCGCCGGTTGAACTCGTTTTCCGCCTTTAATACTTTATTCCTCCAGTTGATGAAGACTACGGCTGCGAATCTCTTTTAGCAGCTTGTCTACGACTTCGTTTACGTCCAGGCTTCCCAGGTCTTTGCCACGGCGGGTACGAACGGCAACTTTGCCTGATTCGACCTCTTTATCACCGCACACCAACATGTATGGAACCCGTCGTAAAGTATGTTCGCGAATTTTAAAGCCAATCTTCTCATTTCTCAAGTCCGCTTTAACGCGAATACCTGCGTCCTGCAATTTTTTGGTCAATTGTTGGACATAATCAGACTGGCTGTCGGTGATATTCATCACCACCACCTGTACCGGAGCAATCCAGGTTGGGTAGAACCCTGCGTATTCTTCGGTAAGGATACCGATGAAACGCTCCATGGAGCCCAAAATAGCACGGTGAATCATTACAGGGACCACGCGATCGTTGTTTTCGCCAACATACGATGCGCCTAAACGGCCCGGTAAGAAGAAATCGAGCTGCACGGTACCACATTGCCATGCACGATCCAAACAATCATGCAGAGTAAATTCAATTTTTGGTCCGTAGAAGGCACCCTCACCCGGCTGATATTCAAACGGAATCCCGTTTTCAGTCAGCGCCGCAGCCAGATCCTCTTCCGCACGGGTCCACATATCGTCAGTACCAATGCGCTTCTCAGGACGGGTGGACAGTTTCACCGCAATCTTGTCGAAGCCAAAGGTGCCGTACACATCATAGACCATTCTGATGCATTCGTTCACTTCAGCACGCACCTGCTCTTCAGTACAGAAGATATGGGCGTCATCCTGAGTGAAACCACGCACGCGCATCAGGCCATGCAGAGAACCCGAAGGCTCGTTACGGTGGCAACTGCCGAACTCACCCATACGCAGCGGTAAATCGCGATAAGACTTCAGGCCCTGGTTGAAGATCTGCACGTGACCCGGGCAGTTCATTGGCTTGATGCAATACTCGCGGTTTTCCGACGAGGTAGTGAACATGGCGTCTTTATAGTTTTCCCAGTGGCCGGTTTTTTCCCACAGCACACGGTCCATCATAAATGGCCCTTTCACTTCCTGATACTGGTACTCTTTGAGCTTCATGCGCACAAAGGCTTCCAGCTCGCGGAAAATAGTCCAGCCGTCGTTGTGCCAGAACACCATGCCCGGCGCTTCTTCCTGCATATGGTACAGGTCGAGCTGCTTGCCGATCTTGCGGTGGTCGCGCTTGGCGGCCTCTTCCAGACGCTGCAGGTAGGCATTCAGCTGTTTCTTGTCTGCCCAGGCAGTACCGTAGATACGCTGCAGCATTTTGTTCTTGCTGTCGCCACGCCAGTAAGCGCCCGACGTTTTCTGCAGTTTGAAGTGATGACAGAAACGCATGTTCGGTACGTGCGGACCGCGGCACATGTCGACATATTCTTCATGGTGATACAGGCCAGGACGGTCGTCATGGCTGATGTTTTCATCCAGAATCGCCACTTTGTAGTTTTCACCACGCGCAGCAAAGGTATCGCGAGCTTCTTGCCAGCTCACCTTTTTCTTGATGACATCGTAATCTTTGTCGGCCAACTCGTGCATCCGCTTTTCCAGCAGATCCAGGTCTTCCTGCGTCAGGGTACGGTCAATATCAACGTCATAGTAGAAACCGTTGTCGATCACTGGGCCGATGGCCATTTTGGTGTCTGGCCACAGTTGTTTGATCGCATGGCCCAACAGGTGCGCACAAGAGTGGCGCATGATTTCCAGGCCTTCGGCGTCCTTGATGGTGATGATCGCCAATTGCGCATCTGATTCGATCAGATCGCCGGCATCAACCAATTCGCCGTTCACACGGCCGGCAATACAGGCTTTCGCCAGACCAGGGCCGATATCAAGGGCAACATCGAGGGGGGAAACAGAGTTTTCGAAATGACGCTGACTTCCATCAGGAAGAGTAATAACAGGCATTAATAATTCCTTATCTACAGTGGTGACCCACACGACAGATCACATGCAGTACGAAAATTGGATTGGGATTTAGTCAGTTAGGTTTCAGATCTCGCCCACAATTGCCAGATTGATACCTAACCTGGTACACAGAATGAAAAGCATACCTTCACAGCCATATTTGGCTAAGTGGATACTATCACTAAAAATGTTTCGGATAAATAAACTGCAATTCAAACCCGCTTATCGAATATCTACCTTGCATGACGATAAAGTGCCTTTCAGGTAACTCAGGGTGGCAATCAGGCAGAAGGTATACCCCAGGAGTTCACACCCCTCTTCAACCATATTCTTCACCACCCGGTTGTAACCATCGAGCATCAATGTCTGCCACAGTAAATTCATGCCAAACAGGCGTGAGAACACCAAAATGCACAGCAGACCAGCACACATCATGCCGTAGCTCGGGTGCGTCACAAAATGCACCAGCCCCTGTAAGGTGGCAGCGACATGACGTGACGCATACCCCAGACAAATCAGCGTAACCGCCAGGGCAAACCACATCCAGGCGCCATGCCAGAGCATATCGAAAGCAAAATCCATCTCACGAATCAGCATGCACAGGAAAAACCCGCTGACCAACATCCACGCCGGTCGGTAAGTGGGTTGCCGACATGCCGCAATGAAAAAGCAGGATGAGATAGTGGCAAGCATCAGCTCCTGGACTATTTCAGTTAAAGAGGTTTCGTAGACAAAGTTATGCAGCCAATGCACATCGATAAAGATCAGCCCCATCAAGCCGGCCAGTAACAGGCTATAAAGCAGAAAACGACTTACTTTCCCCAGTATAATTTGCAGATCATGTTTCATAGTCATACTCGTTATTATTTAAAGCGCGCCTATGGTAGGCCTCTGTCTATGGGGATCGTGGCAATTAATGCGAAATAGGCCCTTCTCGGGGCTGGCACAGCGCCAAAGCGCCATAAAAAACAAAAATCTCAGGCAAAACTACCAAGGTAAGCGCAGGAAAAAAGATTGCTGACGTTGGTTCAACGAGCTTCCGATGCATTTTTCACTCAAAAATCAGCTATGGCGAACATCCCCCACTCCCGCTATTCTGATGCCATTAACGGCAGAGTTGAGACAGTACCCCGTATCATGAATCGGTTATTGAAGTTACTGGTGGGTTCCTGCGTGGTGCTGACGGTTATTTTTGCCTTGCTCCACCTGGGGGCGGATCGTCACCCCCGAGCTATCGCGGTGAATGAGCCGCCTATGGAATGTGAGGATACGCCGGAGATTACCAACGATTGCGTGAGCGACGATGATGCTGACGTTGACGCCGTTCCTGACCTTACCCCCCCAGGCATTCCGGGTTGATGTTGCACAAAACCATTTTATTTTAACCTTTAGTCTCATATTGCTGCCGCGACTTGCAGGGCAAGCCAGGCAATAAGCTGCGCCGCGCTTTTGACTGAAAACAGGGAGTTTGCGTTATGACAAGTATTCTGCAGTTGATCCAGGCCATCGGTCTGGGCTTGGTACTGCTGCTGCCACTGGCCAACCCGCTGACCACCGTCGCGCTGCTGCTCGGGCTGTCGGGCAATATGACGCGCGAAGAACGCAACCAGCAATCGTTGATGGCATCGGTTTACGTATTCTTCATCATGACGGTGGCGTTCTATGCCGGTCAGTTGGTGATGAACACCTTCGGTATCTCGATTCCCGGTTTACGGATCGCCGGTGGGTTGATTGTGGCATTTATCGGCTTTCGTATGCTGTTCCCGCAGCAAAGTGCGGATGAGGCTCCCGAGGTTGAAAGCAAAAGCAATGAGTTGCGTAAGAAAACCTCGGCCAATATCGCCTTTGTCCCCTTGGCGATGCCCAGCACCGCCGGCCCCGGTACCATTGCGATGATCATCAGCTCGGCCTCGAGCGTTAAAGAAAATACGCTGGGATTTGCACACTGGGTGCTGCTGGTCGCACCGGTCGCCATCTTCCTGACGGTCGCCCTGATTTTGTGGGCCTGCCTGCGCAGCTCCGGTGCAATCATGCGTTTGGTGGGTCAAAGCGGCATTGAGGCCATCTCACGCCTGATGGGCTTCCTGCTGGTGTGTATGGGCGTACAGTTTATTATCAACGGCATCCTGGAGATCATCTCGACCTATACGCCAGCCGTTGCCTGACCGATTAAACGGGCGCGATAATGAATCGCGCCCACTTCACTATTTACCTGCCGGGGCCTGCGCGCCCAAAATCCCCTTACCTTCCGGTACTTCGGTAAAACGACTGAGGATCTCACTGTAGGTTTTCGCCGGATCCAAATCCTTGAACTGATTTGGATAGATAAATTTCGCCAAATACTCCAGCCCGACAATATTGTACGGGTGGTTGTAGAAATTGTGGTAAATGCCGTAGAAGCGGCCATCTTTCACCGCCGAGACCTGAGCAAAGCCCGGGCGCTGCTTCATGCGATTGAACGCGTCATCCACCTGCTGTTGCGTCACACCATAGCCAAAGGGCACCGCAGCGTTGGTTTTGCTGGCCCATTGAGAACCGGAAACAATATAGGCGTCCGGCTTCATGCTGATCACTTTTTCCAGCGAGACGTCACCGGTCGCGCCCGGCAACAGTGCAGAACCGACATTGCGTGCCCCTATCGCCTCGATCATCCCACCCCAACCCACGTGTGCATGGGTGAAGCAGCAAGACTCAAGCCCATTCAGGCCGGCTTTGGCTTCAATAAACACCAGGGGCTTTGGCTCTACCGTTTTGGTTTTATCGAGGATGCTCTGATAGTGCTGCTGATAAAAATCGGTGTACTGTTTCGCTTCACTCTCACGGTTCAGGGTTTCCCCCAGCAAGCTAATGCTTTTGGGCGTGTTTTCCACCGGCTTGAGCATGGTGTCGATAAACAGCACCGGAATATTCAACGCTTGTAACTTGTCGAGTACGCCAGTCTGGCTCAGTGAGGGTTTGGAGCGCAGTTGCGCCACCATCAGGTCGGGATGTTTGGCGATCACGCTTTCGAGGTTGATCTCGCCCTTGTCGCTGAACCCCATATCGATAATGTTGTTCGCTTCAGGCCATTTGCTCTGCAAGATTTTCCAGGTTTCGCCATCGCTTTTCTTCAGCAGGTTGTTCCACGCCACCAGCCGGGTAAAGGGATCGGCACGGTCCAGCAAGGCCAGCGTCAGAATATCGCGCCCGTCCTGCACCACGATGCGTTTCGGCTCTTGTTTAATCGTCACCGTCTGTCCGGCGGTATCGGTCAGGGTCAGTGGATAAGTGGTTGCCATCGCCTGGGTAGACAAACCACAGGCGCAGGCCAAAGCCAGCAGGGTTATTCGACGGTGCACGTAAAACTCCTTAGCGTTGGAAATTAATCCGGAAATAATAATGAGAATTGCTCCCATTATCAAAGAGAACGCCGGGCGAGTTTTCGCTTAATTGAAAAGAGATGTGAACAGCAGCAAGGCGGCACGCCAATTTCGGCGTGCCGCACAGGTTAAATCAGGCCGTAAATCAGCGCCGACAACGCAATCAGGCCCATCACCAGCACAAAGACGTTGCTCAGCGCACGGTAGCGACGCATGGCAGGCACGGCACGTACCGCATACATCGGCAAAATAAACAGGATCGCCGCGATCAGCGGGCCGCTGATGGTTTCAATAATATGCAGTGCACTTGGGTTCCAGACCGTTGCCGCCCAGGTCATCAGGAACAACAACACGGCGGAAATACGGTGCGTAATACGCGAGCTTAACGGTTTGCCAACGGCGCGCGTCAGGCCGTCAATCAGGCTGGTCGCCCCTTCGGTCACCCCGAGGGAGGTGCCCAGGTAGGACTTGGCCATCGCCAGCATCGCCATCATCGGCCCCAAATAGGCGATCAGCGGGTTGGAGAATTTGTTCGCCAGCGTAGTCAGCACGGTAATGTTTTGATCTTTCGCCTGCTGCATCTCTTCGTGGGACAGGCTCAGCACGCAACTGAGGACAAAGAACAACACGGTAACGCAGATCAGCACATAGCTGTAGCGCATGATACGCGCGCAGCGGCGTTCAGCCAGTTCGCCATACAGGCTCTTTTGGGTCGAGGCGAAGGACGAAATGATCGGCGCGTGGCTAAAAGAAAACACCATCACCGGCACGGCCAGCCACAACGAATGCCACAGATCCGGGCTGCTGAACTGAGTGTTGGCGAGGCCACTGACGAAGTTGGCGGTTTGCCAGGTCGGCATCAGGTACAGCGAGATGCCCATCAAAAATACCAACAGCGGGAACACCAGCATGCCCATCGCCGAAACGATGGCATCTTTACCGCGCAGCAGGACCAGATTCAACACCACCACCACCGCCAGGCTCAGCCAGATACGTGGCAGCGGCGTCAGGTGAAACTGATGAGTCAGGAAGCTGTCCAGCGCGTTGGTGATCGAAATGCTGTACACCAGCACGATCGGGAAGAACGCCATCAGGTACAGCACCATGATAATTTTGCCGGCCAGCACGCCAAAGTGCTCGACCACCACATCATGGATATTGCCGTCGCGGCTGGAGCCGGAAAGCACAAAGCGGCTCAGGGCACGGTGCGGTAAATAAGTCAGTGGGAAGGCAAACAGTGCCATCAACAGCAGCACCAGTGGGCCGTTTAAGCCGGCGTTGATCGGCAGAAACAACGTACCTGCCCCCACCGCAGTGGCGTAGAGACCGAACATCCAGACGGTGTCAGTCTTGTTCCATTTGCCCGGCTGGGCGGAAACCAGCGTGCCTGAATCGGGAGAAATCGTACTCATAGGAAAGCTTACCTTAATCTGCAGCGACAACGATTGCGCCTAACGGGATATCCTTCTCCGCGAATTTTTAATAATAATCAGTGGATTAACTCAGATTTTCATTCTTATGCCTGGTAAAAGGACGGCAAAGGATAATTAAAAACGCTGCCCGGGTCTATCTTTCACTGGCTGAGTGGCTACTTCGCGAACAATGATTGCGGTGAAAATCGGCGTTGGCAGCACAAAAATCTGGGGCCTCTGACGAGGCCCCGGGAGGATGACTTACTTGTTCGCGTCCGGATGTTCCGGCACCGCAGCGCTGCCCATGTCCTTCTGGTCTTTTCGCACGCTGGCCACGTCCGAGGCGCTGACCGGCTTGGCGCTGTTACCCCAGCTTGAGCGAATGAAGTTAACCACTTCCGCCACCTGCTGGTCGTTCAGACGCCAGCCGAACGGTGGCATGGTGATGTTGGATACCGCCCCTTTCACCGCCGGCGTCGTGTTACCGGTCAATACGATGTGGATCAACGAGGTCGCATCTTCGGTCTGCACCACCGGATTGCCCTTCAGCGCCGGGAAGGCGCGTTTGTAGCCCACGCCATCGGTACGGTGGCAGGCCGCGCAGTTATCGACGTACAGAGCCGCTCCGGGCTTGCTGTCGTCACCTCGCCACAGATCCTTGGCTACGCTGTCTTCTACCGGTGCTGGCTGTTGCTTACCGTCTTTCGGCGGCAGCGTTTTCAGGTAACGCGAGATCGCCGTCAGATCCTCATCGCTGAGATACTGCAGGCTATGCTCAACCACATCACTCATACCGCCAAACACAATCGACTTATCGTTACGGCCGGTTTTCAGGAACTCGGTCAGTTCGGCCTCGCTCCAGGTGCCCAACCCGTCCTTGTTGTCACCGCGCAGGCTGGAGGCAACCCAACCGTCGATCGGCGCATTGCTGCCGGCCAGGTAGTTGTCACCGTCGTTATTGCTCAGCGCTTTTTCCTGCATGGTGATGCTGCGTGGCGTATGGCAGGCACCACAGTGGCCCAGCCCTTCCACCAGATAGCGACCACGTTCGATCACCGGATCGGCCTTGGCATCAGCCACAAAATCCGCCGGCGACGGCGCAAACATGCCGCGCCAGAGACTCAGCGGCCAGCGCATCGACAGCGGCCAGGGAATGTCGGAATCCTTATTGGCCTGTTCCACCGCCGGAACGCCGTGCATGAAATAGGCATACATGGCACGCATGTCGTCCTCTTTCACCAGCGCGAACGACGGATAGGGCATCGCCGGGTACAGGGTGCTGCCGTTTTTGGCGACACCCTTGCGCACCGCGTTGTCGAAGTCCTCGAAGCTGTAATCACCGATACCGGTTTTCTTGTCCGGCGAAATATTGGTGGAGTAAATGGTGCCGATCGGCGTTTCCATCGCCAGGCCACCGGCAAATTCTTTACCGCTTTTGCCGTTAGTGTGGCAGGCCACGCAGTCGCCGGCGCGCGCCAGATATTCGCCGCGTTTGATCAGCTCGCTGCTGACCGTGGCGTCCTGCGCCCAAACGGAAAAACTCAGTGCACTGAGAACCAGTGCGGGAACAAATGCTTTCATCAGTCGCCGTCCTTATGCCTGCACCAAAGGGCCTGGGTTTTTCAGATACTGCTCGCGAATAGCGCGGGCAGACCAGTAAGCCAACGCGGCCACGGTGCCGGTCGGGTTGTAACCCAGCCCCTGCGGGAAGGCCGACGCCCCGATCGAGAACACGTTATGCACGTCCCAGCTTTGCAGATAGCGGTTCACCGCACTGGTCTTGGGATCTTCCCCCATCACCGCGCCACCGTTCATATGGGTGGTTTGGTAGCTGGTGGTATCGAAATGGCTGTCGGCGTTTTTAGGGCTGCCGGCAATCAGTTTCGGGTTCATGGCCTTGGCGATCGGCGCCATTTTGTCGTACATAAATTGCGACATCTTGACGTCGTTTTCCTGCCAGTCGAACGTCATGCGCAGCAGCGGCTGGCCGAACACGTTCTTGTAGTTGGGATCGAGGTCCAGATAGTTGCTGCGATACGACTGATGCGCGCCGTGGGCGTCCATCGACAGATGATGGGTGTAAGCGTCAGCTACTGCCGCTTTCCACTTGCTGCCCCAGGCCGGAGTGCCCGGAGGGGTTGGCAAGCCGGAGATCGGTTTGGTGCCCGCCTGGTTGACCCAGAACGGCGAACCGCCAACGAAGCCTGCTTTGGCATGGTCAAAGTTGTCGGCGTTGAAATCGTCGACCCCGACCCCGTTACCACCCGCACCGATGAACGGGTTGGTGAATACGTCCTTGTCGAAGAACGCCTTGATGGTGGTCAGATTTTGGTAAGCGAAGTTACGGCCTACCACACCCTCGCCGGTCACCGGATCGTAAGGTTTACCGATGCCGGACAGCAGCATCAGATGCACGTTGTGGAACTGGAACGCCCCCAGGATCACCAACTCCGCCGGCTGTTCGATTTCACGGCCCTGCGCGTCAATGTAGTTCACCCCGGTCGCACGAGACTTGTCGGCGGTCAGGTTCACTTTCAACACGTTGGCGTTGGTGCGCAGTTCGAAGCGTTTCTCCATGCGCAATGCCGGCAGAATATTGACGTTCGGCGAGGCTTTGGAATACATGTAGCAGGCGTAGCCACTGCAGAAACCGCAGAAGTTGCACGGCCCCATCTGCGCGCCATACGGGTTGGTATAGGAATCCGAGGTGTTGGCGGAAGGCAGGTTATACGGGTGATAGCCCACGTCCCGCGCCGCTTTCTCGAACATTTGCGCAGAGAACGTATTCTTCTGCGCCGGCAACGGGAAGTTGTCGGAACGGTCAGCCGCGAAGGGGTTTCCGCCCTTCGGCGCCATCTTCTGCCCCTTGACGGTCCAGGCGGTGCCGGAGGTTCCGAACACTTTCTCGGCCTTGTCGAAGAACGGCTCCAGCTCGTCGTAGGTGACACCGAAGTCCTGGATGGTCATGTCCTTCGGGATAAAGCTTTTGCCATAACGCTCTTCGTAATGGCTACGCATACGCAGCTCGATAGGATCGATGCGGAAATGCACACCAGACCAGTGCAGGCCTGCGCCACCCACGCCGGTACCCGGCAGGAACGCCGCCAACTGACGATAAGGCACCGCAGCCTGGCTGGTATTGTGACGAATGGTCACGGTGCTTTTCGACAGGTCCTGGAACAGCTTGCGGCGGATGTTATAGGTCAGTTCGTCGATCACCTGCGGATAGGAACCATCCGGATAGGTATCGCGCATCGGGCCGCGCTCCAGCGCCACCACGTTCAGCCCCGCTTCGGTCAGCTCTTTGGCCATAATTGCGCCCACCCAACCGAAGCCGACGATCACCGCGTCTACTTTTTTCATTACCGTTGCCATTGTTACCCCCTCTCCCCACGAATTGAAACCGGAGGTAAGGGATAACGTTCCCCTCGCTCAACCCAGTCCATAAAGTCGGCGCGTGCGCCCGGAAAATTAATCAGTTTCCAGCCGACCATGTCTTTATTACCGCCATGGATCGGATCGCTGAAGAAACCTTCGCGGGTGTTTTGCAGCAGGTAGGAGAAGAACAGTTTGGCAGGCAACTGCGCGAATTCCGCTTCACCGGATTCAAATTTCTGCAGCAGCGCGTCCTGCTGTGCAGCGTCCAGTTCGGCAAAGGGTTTACCGGCGGTTTTCTTGCAGTAGGCATCGGCGTCCGCGATGCCCAGGTTGTAGATCTGTTTCGGTACCAGCGGCAGTTGGTAACCCATTTCTTTCGGTACATCCGGGTTAAACGGCCCCTGCATATACCAGATCGAACCGGTGGCGTACGGGGTATTCATCTGACGATCAATAAACTCCGGTACACCGGCTTCCAGCGCGCCAGGACCGCGATCGTCGGCCGGGATCAGCCGTGCCGTCGCCGCCTTGACGAAGGCCCACTCCTCCGGGGTGAAGAACGTAGGCTGGTAGTCGTTTTGTTTTGGGGTGTCCGTTGCCGCAACCGCCGGTATTGAGGCCGTCAGCGCGCTAACGCCGCTGCCACCAATCACCGCTGCGGGAATTAAAGTCATCGATTTCAACAGGAAATCGCGCCGTGAATTGTTAGTTTTATCGTCCGACATGTCACATTCCATCCAAAGATAATCACAACTATTTAACCTCAACCTTGCGGTCGATGCGGGTTTTAAACATAAATTGTTACTTATTTGTATGTTTATTGAAGCTCAGAATGTGAGCAAGCGCCACAATGTTACCGGTAACTTATTGAATGAACGTAAAGAATTGATGGTTAATGTAAAATTAACTATTCGTGCGGTTTTTCAGGTAACAGGATGGGAAATAACGAGAAATGGGAGATATGTCGCGATTTTACCGTCTAGCCATAAAAAAAACCGGCCGTTTTGGCGGCCGGTTTGACTAACAAATCTGAACTAGGGTGACATCGCCTGGTAGGCAGTGGTCACCTTCCATAAATAGCGTGGTGCCTGTGGAGCCGGATGCTTTTTCTGAATGTGTTGATAGAACTCATCCGGACTCATCTGGTTGATGCGGTTCACCGCCACGCGCTTGTCTGATGAGAAGGTGCGCAGCATGGCGCCTGCCCCATTCACATAAGAAACGATAGTTGCGTAACGTAATGTTTGTGGATCGTTGATCCCGGCTAGCTGCTGGCTTTGAAGAATATTGATATAGGCCGTTCCCAGATCAATATTAACCGCCGGATCCTTCAACTCACGCGAGCTTGGCTGCCCGCTTCTTCCTTTCAGACGATAGGCGTCACGCCCGGCGGTTGAAGGTTTTAACTGCATTAACCCGACTGCGTTCGAAGTGCTTACGGCGTTCGGATTAAACCCGGACTCCACCTGAATAATCGCTTTAATCAGCGTTTCGTCTACGCCATAGCTGTTAGCGGCCTGACGAATGTAATCGTTATAGGCTACCGGTGTCCCCGTACGGTTAACTGGAGCCTGCGGGGGGGTCTTTAACCAACCGCCACGCGATGTGCCACTGCCTGAAATATTGTTTGCTGTTTGTGGGTCTTTGGCACAACCCGACAAAAGCAAAATTGCCGTCAGGCAACCTATTTTTGTTTTCACAGAATCCCTCACTCCTTTCAATGAGTTGCGTAGCATATACAACTTGTAAGGACGCCTGTACGCTTTTTTTGGTCTAATCTCAAGCTACTCGTATACCAAGAGGTGATTTATGAGTCAATCTGCAACGACGTGTTTTGTGGTGACTTTTCGCTATCAGGAAGAAGGATTAGCTGATTTGGCCAAGCTGACAGGACAATTAACCCTTCAGGGATTTGTCACGTCGGTGACCGACGAAAATGGCGTTCCGCATGAGCTGGGCAGCAACAGCTTTGCGTTGATAACCCCATTGGATCAACAGGATGTACTGCTCCTGGCACAGAAGCTGGCGGAGGTGGCTCTGGGGAAAACACCCGAGGTCGATATTGTCACCTACGACGACTACCTTAAGCGGTTACATGCTGATACATAAAATGCTATAACTCACCGGGCGGTATTATTTTTCCCACTGAGTAAATAACCGGCAGTCTGCCGGCAGGTGACGCTTGACTTTGCTATAATTGATATTGATAATCATTTTCATTTGAGCCAGGAGATGTCACCATGTTTATGAAACAACGCGCTTTTCCCCGCCTGTCCCTGATTAAGCCCCGGGGCTTTTTCCGCCCTGTCGCCCTGCTGTGTCTGTTATTGACCGCTGGTCTCGCCAGCCATGGCGCCTTGGCGGAAAAAAAGCTGCGCGTGGTAACCACCTTTACCATCATTCAGGATATCGCCCAAAACGTGGCCGGTGACGCCGCCGTGGTGGAGTCAATCACCAAACCGGGCGCGGAAATCCACGATTACCAGCCAACGCCGCGCGATATCGTCAAGGCACAACATGCCGACCTGATCCTGTGGAACGGCATGAATCTGGAACGTTGGTTCCAGCGCTTCTTCGAGAACATCAAACAGGTGCCCGCTGCGGTCGTCACCGAAGGCATCACCCCACTGCCGATCCGCGAAGGACCGTATAACGGCAACCCTAACCCACATACCTGGATGTCCGCCAGCAATGCACTGGTGTATATCGAAAATATCCGTAAAGCGCTGGTGCAGCACGATCCGGCCAACGCAGAAACCTATAACCGCAATGCCAAAGCCTATGCTGCCAAAATTGCCGCGTTGGACGCGCCACTGCGCGAACGTCTGGCACGCATTCCTGAAGCCCAGCGTTGGCTGGTGACCAGTGAAGGCGCCTTCAGCTATCTGGCCAAAGACTATCAGTTGAAAGAAGTGTACCTGTGGCCGATCAACGCCGATGAACAAGGGTCACCGCAGCAGGTCCGCCGGGTAATCGACGCCGTGCGCGCCCACCATATTCCGGTGGTCTTCAGCGAAAGCACCATTTCCGACAAGCCGGCCAAACAGGTGGCGAAAGAGACCGGTGCAAAATACGGCGGTGTGCTGTATGTCGATTCGCTGTCCACTCAGGACGGCCCGGTACCGACTTATATCGACCTGCTCAATGTCACCGTACAAACCATTGCCAAAGGATTTGATCAATGACCACTGAGGTTTTTGTCCGCCCTGAATTGAGCGTGGACGACGTTACCGTGACCTACAATAACGGCCATACCGCGATCCACAACGCCAGCTTTACCCTGAGCGGTGGTGCCATCTGCGCGCTGGTTGGCGTCAATGGCAGCGGCAAGTCGACCCTGTTCAAAAGCATCATGGGACTGGTCAGGCCCACCACCGGCCGCGTACAGCTCAACGAGCAGCCGGTCGCGCAAGCACTAAAGAAAAACGTCATCGCCTACGTCCCGCAAACCGAAGAGGTTGACTGGAATTTCCCGGTATTGGTGGAAGACGTGGTGATGATGGGCCGCTATGGCAAGATGAACTTCCTGCGCATCCCTTCAAAGGAAGACCGACTGCGGGCCGATAAGGCGCTAGAGCGCGTGGGTCTGAGCGAACTGCGCTCTCGCCAGATTGGTGAGCTTTCCGGAGGCCAGAAAAAACGCGTTTTTCTGGCGCGCGCACTGGCACAACAAGGCACGGTCCTGCTGCTGGACGAACCCTTTACCGGCGTCGACGTCAAAACCGAGAACGCCATTATCGACCTGCTGCGTGCGCTGCGCGATGAAGGCCACCTGATCCTGGTCTCCACCCATAACCTGGGCAGCGTGCCGGAGTTTTGCGATCGGGTGATCCTGATTAACCGCACGGTGCTGGCCGCAGGACCGACCGAAACTACCTTTACCCAGAGCAACCTGGAACAGGCGTTCGGCGGCGTACTGCGCCATATCAACCTGTCCGGCCCAGACCTGCACGACGACAACGATCCGCGCACCGTGACGGTGTTGACCGATGACGAGCGCCCGGCGGTGTTCTATGGCCATACCAAGAGCGATCCGCCTGCGCAAAGCCAGCCAAAGGAGAAACAACCCTGATGCTGGACATTCTGCTGCAACCCTTCAGTTACAACTACATGGTCAAAGCCATTTGGGTCAGTGCCATCGTTGGTGCCGCCTGCGCGTTTCTTTCCGCCTACCTGATGCTGAAAGGCTGGTCGCTGATGGGTGACGCACTGTCGCACTCGGTGGTGCCCGGTGTCGCCGGAGCCTATGCGCTGGGTCTGCCCTACGCCGCCGGGGCATTTTTCACCGGTATGCTGGCCGCGCTGGCCATGACGCTGGTACGCCACGTCACCCGCCTGCGCGAAGACGCGATTATCGGCTTTATCTTTTCCACCTTCTTTGCCGTCGGTCTGCTGATCGTTTCGCTCAACCCGACCTCGGTTAACGTACAGTCGATTATCTTCGGCAATATTCTCGGCATCGCCGACGAAGACGTGTTGCAGGTCGAGATTATCATCGGCGTTTCACTGCTGATCCTGTGCCTGGTGTGGAAAGACCTGCTGGCGGTGTTCTTTGACGAAAACCACGCGGTGTCGATCGGCCTGTCGCCGCTGCGGTTGAAGATCCTGTTCTTCACCCTGCTCAGCGCCTGCACCGTGGCGGCATTACAAACAGTCGGCGCGATTTTGGTGATCGCCATGGTCATCACGCCGGGGGCAACTGCCTATCTGCTGACCGACCGCTTCAGTCGGCTGGTGATAATCGCTATCGTGATCGGCGCGCTAACCAGCGGTTTCGGTGCCTACCTGAGTTTCTTCCTCGATGGCGCGACCGGTGGGGTGATCGTGACCCTGCAGACGCTGGTGTTCCTGGCAGCCTTTTTCTTCGCCCCCAAACACGGTCTGCTGGCATCCAAACGCCGCGTGGCGCGTGAACAAACCGGAGGCCACTGATGGAAACTCTGTATCAACTGCTCAGCGAACCCTTCGCCTACCCGTTTATGCAGCGGGCGATCCTGGCCGCTATCGTCACTGGCGTAGTGTGTGCGGTGCTGTCGTGTTATCTGGTACTCAAAGGCTGGTCGCTGATGGGGGATGCCATCTCGCATGCGGTGCTGCCCGGTATCGTGCTGGCGTTCGTGCTCGGCATCCCGGTGGTGATCGGCGCATTTTTCTCCGGTATTTTCTGTGCGGTCGCCACCGGTTACCTGAAGGAAAACAGCCGGGTGAAAGAAGATACGGTGATGGGTATCGTGTTCTCCGGCATGTTCGCCTTCGGGCTGGTGTTGTTTTCACGCGTCGATACCGACCAGCACCTGAGCCACATTCTGTTCGGCAATATGCTGGGCATTACCGACGCCGAGCTGAAACAAACGCTGCTGATGGCCGGCATTACCCTGCTGGTGGTGTTGCTGAAACGCAAAGATTTAATGCTTTACTGTTTCGATCCCAACCATGCCAGGGTGATTGGCTTGCCGGTGAAGCTTTTGCACTACGGGCTGCTGTGTCTGCTGGCGCTGACCATTGTCGCCTCGCTGCAGGCGGTGGGGGTGATCCTGGTGATTGCGATGCTGATCGCACCGGGCATTATTGCCTTTATGCTGTGCCGCAGCTTTGATCGCATGCTGATAGTCGCCACGGTGGTATCGGTATTCTCCTGCGTGCTCGGCACCTTAATCAGCTTCCACATCGACGGAGCCACCGGCCCCTGCATTGTGATCGTCCAGGCGATTCTGTTTGTGGTCGCCCTGCTGTACAGCAAATTCAGACCGTTACAACGTCACGAAGAGGGCTTGCTCAACGCGAAGCCTTGAAACCGGTGGCGGTGCCCAATTAGCACCGCCGCCTGGTGTTACTGCTGCTGGTAGATATCTGGCCGGACAATGTGCCAGACAAAGTCCTCGCGATTCACCGCTTCATAGCCCACCTTCTGATACAGCCACGGCGCAGTGCCGGTCACCAACATAATTCGCCGCAACCGTTGCAACACCGGATGCTCCAGCGTGCAATCCATCAACCAACGCGCCAGCCCCTGCCGCTGGTAATCCGGAGAGACAAACACATCACACAGGTAGCCGAAGGTGGTGTAATCCGTGACCAGACGTGCAAAACCAACCTGCTGTTGCTGGTGATACAGGCCAAAACACAGGCTGTTATCGATGGCCAGCTGTACCGTCGCCAGCGAAATACCACTCGCCCAGGTCGAGGTGGTCAAAAAAGCGTGGGTAAAGGCGATATTTAATTCACTTTTATCGCTGTTGATCCGGTATTCACCGCGTTGCCACTGCTGGTTTTGCTCCATTAATTTCTCATCTCATTGATAATAAAAGACATCAAAAAAACACCCTTTCGCCTCAGCCATAGCTGGCCTGATAAACATCGCCCTCACGTCGGCAAGTTGCAACATGCACAGTGCTTAAATTAATCAATAGCGTATATACTTTGAGCAAACGCGGATGGCGAGAAAATCGCCAGTTGTTGGTGCCAGCTGTGCGCCAGGTCGTGTTTTCTTCAGGCTAAAGACGCTAACCTAATGAATTCGCAGGCAACACAGAGGGGGTGTACCATGTGGCAAGCCGTTAGCCGTCTGTTAAGTGAACATCTTGGCAGCGCAGAAATCCGCGAAAGAACCGAACTGCCCGGGGGCGATATTCACCCGGCATGGCGTGTGAGTTACGGTGACAACCAGGTGTTTGTCAAATGCGATGCCCGTGAGCTGTTGCCCATCTTTACCGCCGAGGCCGACCAGTTGGAATTGCTCGCACGTAGTAAAACCGTGCGGGTGCCTCAGGTGTACGGCGTCGGCAGCGATCGTGACTACAGCTTCCTGCTGCTGGAATACCAACCCCTGAAACCCTTTGACGCCCATGGCGCCTACTGTCTTGGCCAACAACTGGCCCATCTGCATCAATGGAGTGAACAACCACAGTTCGGTCTCGACTTCGACAACGATCTGTCCACCACCCCGCAACCCAATGCCTGGCAGCGCCGCTGGTCAGAGTTTTTTGCCGAGCAGCGCATTGGCTGGCAGTTGCAGATGGCGGCGGAGAAAGGCATGACCTTCGGGGATATTGACGAGATTGTTGACGCGGTTTATCTGCGCCTGCAGCACCATCAGCCGCAGCCTTCACTGCTGCATGGCGATTTGTGGCCGGCCAACTGCGCTCTAACCACCAATGGCCCCTTACTGTTTGACCCGGCCTGTTATTGGGGAGACAGAGAGTGCGATCTGGCGATGCTGCCGCTGTATCCGGAACTGCCGCCGCAGATTTATGACGGCTACCAGAGCGTCTGGCCCCTGGAGAGTGGGTTTATCGAACGTCAGCCGCTGTATCAACTGTATTACCTGCTCAACCGCAGCAATCTGTTTGGCGGCCAGCATTTGGTCCGCGCCCAGCGCGCGGTAGAAATTCTGCTCCACCCCGAGTCCTGATAAAATAAAGGCGCTGAATCCAGCGCCTTTACCTGACCTCATATCACCTCAAGCCGTGCCGGCCAGTTGACCAAGCAGTTTGATCACAAACCAGGCGATCACGGCAATCACCACCGGCAAAATGTACAGCGGGAAGTATTGCAAGAAGATGGTGTGGTGCGGCAGCGTAATACGTTCTTCCAACTGCGCACGGGTATGCCCTTCGCTGCCCTTGGCCTGCTCGAGGATCATCTGGTCCTCCAGGCCTTCGCGGATAAACTTCACCTGACGTGACATACGCGCACCTGAAGCCTGCAGTGCCAGCCCGACAAAAATCAGAATATAAATAACGATAAACATGAAATTAGCGCCACTGAACAAGCTTTTCTCTATGTCAGGAACCGGCGAGTTATACCAAAAGATATTCAGGAACGGCGTATTGAAGCGCACCATATCAACCATCACGTGGACAAAATCCAGCATTACCGCATTAATGCCTTTGGTTTTTTCACTGTGTTGATAAACAAACATCAACATTGAGATCAGCGTCGACAGCAACGCCGGGATGAAAACCACCCAGCCTAGAATACGTTTGATAATGGCGATGCGCCCAGCCTGTTGATACGTCATGTGTTCCCCTTGTAAGCGACGTAACCGTAATAGGCTAAGTCTACCTGTAGTTACTGAAACTCGCCCACCGTTTTCTTCAGCCTTGCTGTGCTACAAGCGTAGCCGGGTTTATCCGAAATCAACAGCTTAACGGCATCCGCGCGTTACCATTAAATAGTTATATAGTTAAATCAATCCGTTTAGACAGGGGCCACCATGATCCGGCTGATTATCTTATTGTTGGGCCCACAGGCACTGCACGGGCAGCGCCGCCTGCTGATGCTGTTCGGCTGGCTGTGGATCGCCGTTGGCGCACTGATGTTGTTCGACATATTGCAGGATGGCCGTTCGGTACTGGCGTTAGATGCATTGGCGGTGATGCTGGCGCTGGAGGGGCTGGTGGCAATCTCTGCCGCGCTGGTGATTGGCTCATCCGCCAGCCGGCCGGTACTGCTGAAGGGGCTGGGCTTCTTGTTTATGGCCTTCTTGATGCTGGACGTGCCCGCAGACGATAATATCGTCGCCACGCTGGTGTTTGGCAGCGCGCTGTTGTTGGATGGCGCGGTGCGAATCGCCTCCTCCACGGTGATCCAGCACAGCCGCTGGAAACCGGTAGCCCTGGCGGGCTGCGGCGAAATTCTGCTTTCACTGATGATTTTTGTCGGCTGGCCGGCCCCCCACCGAATGACGGTGCCCTTTTGCCTCGGCGTGATGATCCTGCTTTCCGGCTGGGCGCTGCTGCGTATCGCCCGGCAGCTGGAGAGTTTTGCGCTAAATCAGAACCAGGCCCCCACTGCGCCGCCTCGGATCAATGAAACCCTTCCACTCACCGTCTATGTCTGGACGCCAATCGGCTCGGCAAAAGACGCGCGCCGCCGCTACATTGTCGATCGCTACATCGCCGCGGTGGATGGCGGTGGCAATATCTCCACCGGTCACGCCGCTTTGGCGCTGGCACCCGATGTGTATATCAGCCACTACCCGCTTAACGATATCAGCCACTCGGCGCAGGATTTCCGCCAGTTGCTGCATTCCGGTGAGCAAAACAACGTCGACGGGCGCTTTCTGCCCGGCCTGCAGCAAGAGGTTGCCGCCTGGTGCCCACCGGACAAAAAAATCCAGTTCCACCGCTATAACCCAACGGCGCTACGCGCTTTCTGGCAAGATTATCAGCAGGACAGCACCTACAACCTGACCCGGCGCAACTGTTCAACCACGGTTATTCGGGCGCTCGACAGCGCGCTGGAAGGCGTACTGGGCGATAAGCATCTGTGGCGTCGATTTCTGTTGCTGGTGCTCGATCCCAACCTGTGGATGCTGGCGGTGCTGCGCAGTCGTGGTGAAAGCATGACCTGGACGCCGGGGTTGGTGCTGGATTATGCACGTATGTTGCAGCAGGTCACCGAACGCCAACACCAACGCTGGTGGCTAAAACTGCGAGAAATGTGGCGTATCCTGCGCTTTGGCAAAGCCTCGCCACGCAGGCAAAAGTTTTAGTCTCGGCGTCGGCGATGATAAAGTAGCGGGCACATTCACCGGCGTCGGCAGGAGTTAACCGCTAATGGCCTATTCGCAACGCATTGAAACCGCTATTTTTGATATGGACGGTTTATTGATCGATTCAGAACCCCTGTGGCTACAGGCGGAACTGGATATCTTTGGCGCACTGGGATTGGACTTGTCCGATCGCCACAAGCTACCGGATACTCTGGGTCTGCGTATCGATCTGGTGGTGAAAATGTGGTACCAGGCCATGCCGTGGCAAGGGGTTTCGCAGGAGGAAGTCTCTGCGCGAATTATCGAACGCGCCATCGAACTGGTCCGTGAAAAGCAGCCATTGCTGCCGGGCGTACACCAGGCGCTGGAGCTGTGCCGCAGCCTGGATCTGAATATCGGCCTGGCTTCCGCCTCGCCGCTGCACATGCAACAACAGGTGCTGCAGATGTTTGGTCTCGAGGGTTATTTTGATCAACTGGTTTCCGCCGAGTACCTGCCCTACAGCAAGCCGCACCCAGAGGTGTATCTGATCGCCGCCGAACGCCTGGGTAGCGATCCGCTGCGTTGTATCACCCTGGAAGACTCGTTCAACGGCATGATTGCCACCAAGGCCGCCAGAATGCGTTCAATTGTTATCCCGGCGCACGAATATCGCGATGATCAGCGCTGGGCATTGGCCGACCATAAGCTCGAGACACTGGAACAGCTTACCCCGGACCACCTGGCGTAATCTTCACGGCATCGGTCTACTTCCGGTGCCGTTATTCATCCCCGCTCTAATCCCCTGTCACCGCCTGATTTCAAAACCTGACGCTACACCACAAAATAAATAAAACATTATTTCATTTATATTGAATTACCGTACCACGCTCTCTATGCTGGGACCCTAAGAAAGCGCCGGGCGATCGGTACAGGTTGTCACTGCCACGCAGCCTAATCCGGTCGCCCGGCGTTTTCGTTCCATTCAATCCTCGCGTCAGTTCAAAAACGCACAACCCTTAACCCCTTAAGATAACAAGCCATTGTAAAACGGGATAAAATAAACAATTGGTTACAGGGTAACTGCTTCCACCACTGGGAATTTTCCCATATACTGGATAAATTAACAGTTTATCAGTCGGAACAGCAGTATGACCGCGGAAGGACATCTTATTTTCTCTGTCGCTTGCGCGATTTTCGCCAAGAAGGCCGAGGTGACACCGGAGCTGGCTACCGGCGACTGGTGGCATATTATCCCCGCCGCGCTGCTGACCTCACTACTGCCCGATATCGATCACCCCAAATCGGTGCTGGGTCAGCGCCTGCGCTGGATTGCCATCCCGATCTCGCGTGCCTTCGGCCATCGCGGTTTTACCCACAGCCTGCTGGCGATCGCCGGCGGCATGGCGCTTTTCCAGCTTGACGTGCCGCGCAGTTGGCCGATCCCGCCCGACGTGTTGCACGCCATGATTATCGGTTACTTCAGCCACCTGTTGGCGGATATGCTCACTCCGGCCGGCGTGCCCTTGCTTTGGCCCTGCCGCTGGCGTTTTCGCCTGCCGCTGCTCAATTCCCAAAAAGGCAATCAACTCGAGCGCGCCCTGTGCCTGTGTCTGGTGGCTTTCGCCATCTATTGGCAAGGCGGTTGCACCCTTCCAGTGCAGTCATATTTTGAACAAATAAAAAATATCAGACTGTGATCACAAAAAAACGGCCATTTAATCTTCATTCAGATGATTAATTAAACAAATTCGCGCACAAAGTTATATTAAATTCCATTTGGATATAAGTGAGCCGTTACGCAAACTGTTACGATATTTAGTATCGCTACGCCTTGGTGCATAGCCATTTTTATATAAGAAAAAATAATTGGAGACATTGGGGATGAATCTTCCGCTGGTTATTAACGTGGTGATTTTTGTCGCCCTCCTTTTGCTGTTGGCGCAAACCCGCCACAAGCAATGGAGCCTGGCGAAAAAAGTACTGGTTGGTCTGGTGATGGGTGTGGTGTTCGGTCTGGCACTGCAACTGGTTTACGGCTCGGACAACCCGGTACTGAAAGAATCCATCAGCTGGTTCAACATTGTCGGTAACGGCTATGTACAACTGCTGCAAATGATTGTCATGCCGCTGGTCTTCGCCTCGATCCTGAGCGCGGTCGCCAAGCTGCATAACGCCTCTTCATTGGGCAAAATAAGCTTCCTGACCATCGGTACCCTGCTGTTCACCACGCTGATTGCCGCGCTGGTGGGCGTTCTGGTGACCAACCTGTTTGGCCTGACCGCAGAGGGTCTGGTACAGGGCACGCAGGAAAGCGCGCGCATGGTGGCCATTCAGAGCAACTACGTCAGTAAAGTGGCAGATCTGACCGTACCGCAACTGGTACTGTCGTTCGTGCCGAAAAATCCGTTTGCCGATCTGACCGGTGCCAGCCCAACCTCGATCATTAGCGTGGTGATTTTTGCCGCCTTCCTGGGTGTAGCTTCGCTGCAGTTGCTGAAAGACGATAAAGAGAAAGGCCAACGCGTACTGGTAGCCATCGACACCCTGCAAGCATGGGTGATGAAGCTGGTGCGTCTGGTCATGAAGCTGACCCCGTACGGCGTACTGGCGTTAATGACCAAAGTGGTAGCCGGTTCCAACATCCACGACATCGTTAAACTCGGTAGCTTTGTGGTGGCCTCTTATCTGGGCCTGGCCATCATGTTTGGCGTGCACGCAGTGCTGTTGGCCTTCACCGGCGTTAACCCGGCGAAATTCTTCCGCAAAGTTTGGCCGGTGATCACCTTTGCCTTCACCAGCCGCTCCAGCGCCGCCAGCATCCCGCTGAATGTGGAAGCACAAACCCGTCGTCTGGGCATCCCGGAATCTATCGCCAGCTTCTCGGCGTCTTTCGGCGCGACTATCGGCCAGAATGGCTGTGCGGGCCTGTATCCGGCCATGTTGGCGGTAATGGTTGCCCCTACCGTCGGTATCAACCCGCTGGATCCGGTGTGGATCGCCACGCTGGTGGGTATCGTCACCATCAGCTCCGCCGGTGTTGCCGGCGTGGGTGGCGGCGCTACCTTCGCCGCGCTGATTGTGCTGCCCGCACTGGGCCTGCCGGTCACGCTGGTCGCCCTGCTGATTTCGGTTGAACCGCTGATCGACATGGGCCGTACCGCGCTGAACGTCAGTGGTTCCATGACCGCTGGTACCGTCACCAGCCAACTGATGAAGCAGACAGACAAGTCCATTATGGACAGCGAAGACGAAGTGGAACTGGCTCACCAGTAAATTTCGTCGGCAATAAAAAACCGGGGCAGCACTTGGCCCCGGTTTTTTTATGTCTGGAAAAGGTTATGGCCGTTCGCCTGACGCCAGCCGCTGATTGATTTCGTCAATCACTCCCGGCAGTTGCACCAGCGTATCAATTACGTAGTGTGCTCCAGCGGCATACAGTTTCTCCGTCGCCAGCGCACGCCGCCGCTCAATCTCCGCGGTGCTCATCTGCTGGTATTCCTGCCAAGTAGCGCCAAATTCGTTGCCGGACAGCGCCAGCCCGATGCTCCACATACCGGCATTCAACCCTTCGCTTATGCCCGGCACCGCGTCATCCACTTTGACACAGTGCGCCACCGCATCAATACCCAGTGCAATCACGTTCTGCAACGCCATCCACGGGCCGGGACGGCCGCCCACGCTCAGGTCGTCGGTCGCCACCCAATGATCCGGCGCATAACCATGCAGCGCCGCGGCAGGTGCCAACACCTCCATTACTGCACGCGGGTACCCGGAACAGGAGCCTATCTTGATGCCCTGCTCGCGCAACGCCGCTATGACCTGCGGAACCCCCTCGATAGGCTCGGCGAAATCAACCACCTTGGCAATCTGCAACGGCATAAAGGCCTGGTACAGCGCATCGATATCCTGCCGATTCATCGAGCGGCCGAGCCTCTGCCGCCAGCGCACATCCACCTCTGGCAACTTACCCAGCGCTTCGATGTGCTGCCACTTACCCAACCCCATCGGAATGCGCGCCTCCGCCAGGCTAATGTCGATATCAAAGGTCTGCTTAAAGGCTTCAACAAAGATCTGTGTCGGTGCAAAGGAACCGAAATCTACCGTGGTGCCGGCCCAATCGAGTATCACTGCGTTAATCTGCTTCATGCTCATCCTTAGAGATCCCAATACATCGCCTGCCCGACCGCGGTCAGCAAACCTTCGATATCCGGCGGATAAATCTCACCGATATTGCCAATGCGGAAGCAGTCGCTCTGTGAAACTTTGCCTGGATAAATAACAAAGCCCTGCTGCTTGAGACGCTGATAAAACTCGGTAAAGCGATAGGTTTCGGCCTTCGGAGAATAGAACGCGGTAATGATCGGCGAGTGCAACTCATCTTCCAGCAAAGTCTCGAATCCCAGTTCACGCATTCCCGCCACCAGGCGTTGCTGGTTAGCGCGGTAACGGATGTTGCGGGCATCAATTCCCCCTTCCTGCTCCAGTTCGCGCAGTGCCTGCGCAAAGGCCAGCAAGGTGTGAGTCGGCGAGGTAAAACGCCATTTACCGGCATTATCTTCCATGCAGCGCCACTGGGCGTATAGATCCAGCGAGAGCGAACGCGACCGTCCGGCGCACTTTTCCAGCTCGCTACGGCGGGCAATCACAAAGGCGAAACCCGGCACGCCCTGAATGCATTTATTGGCAGAGCTGATCAGGTAATCAATGCCCAGCGCATCGACATCCAGCGGAATGCCACCGAAGCTGCTCATCGCATCCACGATCAGGGTTTTACCGTTGCGCGCTGCCAGGCCCGAAACCCGCTCCAACGGATTAAGCATCCCGGTGGTAGTTTCGCAGTGCACCATGGCGATATGGCTAATCTGTGCATCGCCTTTCAGCACCGCTTCCATGGCCTCCACATCCGGCTCATTCACTTCACCACAGTGAAACTCGTGGTGATTGAGGTCCATCAGTCTGGCCATGTCGACCATACGAGCGCCGTAAGCGCCGTTATTGACGATCAGCAGTTTGTCCTGCGGCCCCATCACCGTGCCCAACACCGCCTCTACCGCAAAACTGCCGCTGCCCTGCAACAGCACCGAGGTATAACCCGTCGATTGAGTCGCCAGTGCCACCAATTTCTGACGAATACTCTGTACCACGCCCAGGTTGTAGTCTTCATCCCAGGTACAGCTATCGAACAGCATCGCCTCTTTCACCGTTTTTGAGGTGGTCAGCGGGCCGGGCGTTAACAGCAGGTAATTATGTTCAGACATTTCACTCACCCATTTGGTCTATACCAGATAGCGAGTATAGTGGCGGTAAATTTGCCTTCGGGTCAAACGACAACCGCAGCTGAAACAAAAAATTCATCAGAGTGCCTCCGGGAAACCTCGGCCTTCAGGCCAGGGAGGAAAGGAGGCGGTTTT
>NZ_MCGS01000051.1:0-35722 GCF_002607755.1 Serratia sp. BW106 | reverse complement strand
ATAGGCATCGCTATTACGCAGAACCTTGACGTCTTTTTCAGTCGGGTTGGCCGCTTTCGCCGCCTTCAGCCCATTGATATCACCCTGAGTGCGGATAACATCCATTGTCTGCCCGGCTATCTCGCCAATCAATTGCGCCTGCTTCAGCCGGTTCTGCTCTTTCTCCTTGTCAAAAATCGGCCCGATGCTGCCGTTGGCGTTCTCGGTATCCCGGCTGAGCTGATTAACATCCTGCTTTTGATTGGCCTGATCCCGAATAACCACGCTACCGCCCGACACCGCCGCCTGCGTGGTGCCTTCTGCGTGCCCTTTATTACCTGCACCGGAAAGGGCTGCGCCTGCCAGATTGGTCAGCAGATCTGACCCCACCGGGCCGCCGCTGCTGATACTCCCCCCCTGGTGCTCGGCCTTGAAATCCGCCTGATTATGGATATCGCTGAAGCCCAGTGTGCCGGTATCAAGACGGTTCTTATCCGCCGTGGCGGTGCTGGCAATGACTGCACCGTCCAACTGCGTATGTTCGCCAACCTTAACATCATAGCCGCCCTTGCCGGCAAACAGACCGGTTTGCTCCTGCACGCTGTCATAATTGCTGTGCAGCTTGTCACGGCTCATGCTCAGGCTGGCGGAGCCACCCGCGCCGATGATGGCCACGCTGACACCGCCACTGACGCTGGTCTGCTTGGCGTCGTAGTTATCGCTATCCTGCTGGCTTTGCAACGTCAGGTTACGTCCGGCATCCACCTTCACCGTTTCGCCACTGGCCTGGGCCCCCGACAGCAGGGTGTCCCGGCCACTGTGCATCGACAGCGTACCGCCACTGTCTATCGTCGCTTCACTCCAGAACGTGCCATCGCCATGCTCGCTACCCTGGCTCTTGTTGGCATTGGCGAACACGCTCAATCCGGTCTGTTGTCCCACGCCAATACTGACGCCGATATTACCGCCGCTGCTCTTGTTGCTGCCCTCGGTCTTCTGCGTATTGGCGGCACCCAACAACAGCACATCCCGCTCGGCATTCAGGGTGGTGTCTCCCCCCGCTTTTAGCTGGCTGCCCACCACGGCAATATCGCCGCTGTCGGCCGTGTTGCCTTTGCCGGTAGCCGTCAACTGCAAGTTATTGCCGGCAGTGAGCGAGGAACCGGTAACGGCAGTTTGCTCCTGATGCTGCTTCGACGACGATTTCTGGGCACCCAGCGAGATACTGATGCCGACCATGCTGCCTTCTTCGGTATCGGTATTGCCAAGCGTTGCCTGTTGCCCTGCCTGAACCGCCTGCACGCCGGACAAGGCTGCTTTGGTACCCTGCAATGCCGCCAGTCGCCCGTCGGTCTCCTGCTTCGCCTGCTGGGCGGTGGTCACCGCACTGTTGATGGCGCTGCCTACCGTACCGGACAAGGCAAGGCTCAGGCCGCTCTGCTTCTGCTCAAAAGTTTCATCACGACGGCGAATATCCTGGCCCGGATCGATCTGCACGCTATCTCCCGTCACCGACAGGTTCTTATCCGCAATCACGTCCGCGCCACCGATATGCGCCTTGCCGCCGGCCACGATATTCACGTCGCCACCGGTTGAACCTATGGTGCTGACGCTCTGGCTTTGGGTAGTGCCGTCTTCGTTCAACTGATGGCGGGAAGATTTGCTGCCGAAGGTCACACCGATGCCGCCGCCGCTGAACACGCCGCTGGTTTTTTTCTCGTTCAGTCGGTAGCTGGATTGTTCCTCGGTCGCCGCCACAATATCGACGTTATTGCCCGCCTGCAGGTTCACCTTGCCGTCACCGACTACCGTCGAGCCTTGCACCTTGAGATCGTTACCGGCATTGAGCGAGACGTTGTTGCCGCTCAGCAAGCCGCCTTTCTCGTGGGTGGCATAGTCCTCCTCCACCGTATGGGTGGTGGTTTTGGACATCAGTCCTTTTTTGACCTTGGTCTCTTCGAAGAAGCTGTAGTCGCTTTCAGTGGCGCTGTTCAGCGCGATATCACGCCCGGCGCTCACCGCCACGTCACCGCTGGCCTGTGCCTGGGTGGCGTTGAGGGTTGCGTCCCGCCCGGCCTGAATGCGCGTGTCGCCGCCGCTGGCGATTTCCGTGCCCTGCTGGCGTATGGACTCATTCACCCGCTGTTGGCGGCCGCCGTGGCTTTCCTGGTATTCCCGGCTTTGCTGGGTATTGAGGTTAACGTCACGCCCGGCGCGGAGGCTGACGTCGTTGTCTGCCACCAGCGCAGCTGCCTGCGAGTTCAGGTCGCGACCGGCCTGCAACTGCAGATCCCCGCCGCTGGTGAT
Organism: Serratia sp. BW106; assembly: GCF_002607755.1. Taxonomy (NCBI): domain Bacteria; kingdom Pseudomonadati; phylum Pseudomonadota; class Gammaproteobacteria; order Enterobacterales; family Yersiniaceae; genus Serratia; species Serratia sp. BW106. The sequence continues at coordinate 33,436 of NZ_MCGS01000051.1, read as the reverse complement.
GGTGCTACGGGTTGCACCACTGCTGATGTGTTCACTGCCGTCGGTTTTCTGACGACTCCCCTGTTCGGCGGTTTGCAGATTGATGTCACGTCCGGCTTTTAATGCCGCATCGCCCTTGCTGCCGATTTGGCTGGCGGTCAGATTCAGATCCTGCCCGGCACTGACGTTTAACGGCCCACCCGCGCTGATGTCACTAGCCAGGCTGCCATGAGTTTCACTTTCTTTCAGCCCACCGCCCCAGCGGCCGCCGTCAGACTTATCGGCACGAGAGGTGTTATTGGCAAGCAGATTGACGTCGCCACCCGCCCGCAGATCCATTGCACCGCCAGAGGTAACCTGCGCCCCGGTAATATCGATATTGTTACCGGCCTGCATACTCAATGTATCTCCGGCGCGGATCACGCCGGCATCACCGACTTCCGTGCGCGACAGCGTCAGCGACTGGCCGCCCTGGGTACCGGTGGCATCCCACTGGCGGGCCTGGGTTTTGTTGATAATGCTGCCATCCTGGCTTGCAAGCTGGACACGCTGACCGCTGATGGTTGAGCCGATATTGCTGATATCACCGATAGCACTCAACTTCAGCCCACCGGTAGCGTCGATCATCCCCTGATTAAGGTTGCTGATGTCCGCCTGGCTATTGACGTTCAGGCGCTCGCCGCCCTGTAGCGTGCTGCCGTCATTGCGGATGCTGCCGCCGTTCAGGTTAACCTTATTGCCGACAATCACGCTGCCGCCCAGTGGGGCGACATCACCTTTGGCCAAATAGAGTTTGGGTGCCAGTACCGTCTGGCCGTTGACCGTCACCTTCTCCCACCAGACGATGCTGTGATCCAGCTGTGAAACCTGTGCCGGTGTCAGGCTGATGCCAAACTGCAGATTCAGGCCGCTCTGCGCCCGTGCCGCGTTGTCGATCAGTTGCTGCATCTGTGCCAGTTCGGAACCAACGCCGTTGAGATAGCGCTGGCCGGTTTGGCTGAGCATCGCGTTGCTGATGTAACGGGTATCGAACGCCGCATCCCCGAGGAAGCGGTAGTCGTAATCTGGGTTTAATTTCAGGCGGTCGAGGAAATAGGCCGAACCGATAAACTGCTTTTCATCGGTGAAGCGGCTGTCGCTTTCACGCGGGGCAACGGCCGGCTGTTGGCCCAACATGGCATAGAGATCGTTGAACAGGCTGCTGTCCAACTGGCCCAGGCCGTCCAGTTTGGGGTTGGTGGTGATCAGATAAGGGCTGCTCGGATCCTCCGTCACAACAAAGCGGCCATTGCCACTGCTTGGCAGTGGGTAATCTGACAAGTCTACGGCGTTATTGCCGAGCGTGCCGAGTGCCGCCTGCAGATTGTCTTTCCACTCCGGCGTGCCGAAAACGACGCTTTGATCCTTCGCCAACGCTTGCTGCTCTACGCCGCTGACGGCGTCAGGCTGCTGCAGGCTGTCCAACGTGGGTCGGGTCAGGGTATGGCTGAGGCTACCGGCGTTCGGGGTCAGCGTGGTATTGCTGATATTGTCGCTGAAGTCGGCGTTGACCGCGCCACCGGCCTGGATCACTGAACGATAGACTCCGTCGTCGGTGCGTTCAGTGCGCACATCTCCGCTGGCTTTATAGTGGATATTCTTGTCGTCAATTTTCCCTTTGGCGTAGTCATTGATTGCAGATACAGCAGATACCTTCGGCTTATTATCCGATCCCGGCAACGGCGGTTTTTGATAGGTATAGGTTTGATAGCGCGTTTCTGTACCCGCAGACCATGACTGGTTGTTCAGCTTGCTGCCGGTAAGTGCAATATCTCCATTGGCCAGAATATCGCTGGCCAGGTTATCCAGCGTGGTGGCATTCAGCGTCATGTTACGACCGGCGGCAATGCGTCCCGCGCCGCCATCACTGCTGACCGTTACTTTACTGGTCGACAGCGCCATCTCTTTGGTCGTGGCATACGGCGAGGCGTAGGTATACCGCTTGTACACTTCACGTGCAGCATCCCCCGCCATTTGACGCATGGTATCTACGGTGTAGTAGCCGTACTCGTCATCGTCAAAGAAGCTCAGCGGGATGCTGGCCGTGGCGCCGTTCAGCCAGTCGTATTTTTTGGTCAGATCCTCCTGTGTAACTGAGGTTTTTAGCCCATCACGCTGATTAAGCAGATGCGCGGTGTTGATATGAATATCGCTGGTTTCGGTTTCTATGGTGCCGGAGGTGTTGACGATCTGGCTGTTGGCCTTGCCGCCAGCATCTTTCTGCATCCACAGGTCTTTGCCTGCCAGAATGTCGCCGCGCTGGTTGGTGATGCGATCCGCCAGTAGCTTCATATCGCCACCGGCGTACAACATGCCGCTGTTGATCAATTGGTTAGCGGCACTCAACAGCAGATCACCGGCGGTGCCGATAAAGCCGTTATTGCTAATGTCGCCACGGCTCAACAACTGCACCAATCCGCCCGACTGCAGGCTGGCATCGGCATTTTGCGTGATCCCGGCGGCTTCGAGGCGCATTTCGCCGCTACCGCCGCGCAAGGTGCCGGCGTTGGTTAATTGGCCGCCACTGCGCACATCGACACCCTGGCCCTGAGTGGTGCCTTGCAGCAGAATATCGCCGTCACTGGTCAGGGCCAGCGCTTTGCCAGCCGCCAGAGTGCCATTCTGGGTAAAGGCGTCCTTCAGCGTCAGCGTCATGTTGCCCAGTGCCACCAGTTGGCCGTACTGATTCAGCAGGCTGCTTGCCAGTGTCATATCGCCACCGCTCAACAGCTTGCCGCTCTTTTGGTTATCTACCTGCCGCACTTTGAGACTCATCTGGCTCGTCGCCAGCAGCGTACCGCTGTTATCCAGGCTGTCCGCTTGCAGGATTAAATTACCGCCCTGCAGCGTGCCCTTATTATTCAGACTATCGAGCGTCAGCTGGTTATCGCCGGTGGTGCTCAATGTGCCGCTGTTATCCAAACGGGTACCGTTGAACGTCAGGCTGTTGGCTTGCAGCCAGCCGCTGTTGATCAGCGTCGCTGCTTTCAGGCTCAACGCACCGCCCACCTTAAGGTTGCCGGAGTTGGTCAACTGACGATCCAACTGCAGCACGCTGCTGCCATCGCCCTGCAGATGCCCGACGTTATTTAGCTCCGCCGCCTCCAGCCGCAAGGTTCCCAGACTGCGCAGGTTACCGCCTGCCAGGTTATTGAATACACCGCTCAGCTTGGCCTCGAGGTGGGTTTGCCCCTGCAGCCTGCCGCTGTTGGTCAGGTCTGTGGCGTTCAATTTCAGTTCATCGGCCTGTATATGGCCCTGGTTGTCCAAAGACAGCGCCGTCAGGTCCGCCTTGCCATTGGAGAAGATCTTGCTACCCGCATCAGCAGTAAGACTGCCGCTCAGATCCAGCAAGATCTCTTTGTCCGCCTGCAACGTGCCTTTATGATCCAGTTGCTGAGCCGTCAGCGTAATACTCCCACTATCCCATAATCCGCTGTTATTCACCGTCGCCGCGTTGGCCGTGAGTTCACCGTCGCTAAGCAACTTGCCACCGATGGCGTTGTTCAGATCCTTTTCCAGCTGCAACACCAGCTTTTGTATGCCAATCAGGTTGCCGCTGTTGGTCAGCGATTTGGCGGTAACGTGAGTGGTCGCACCTTGCGCTTCCCCCTGATTGCTGACGCTGTCCGCCGAAAGCGCTAACGCGCCTTCGCTCAGTATTTTACCGTCGTTGTTCAGCGTGGCTGCCGTCAGTTTCATCGGCCCGTCGCTCAGCAGTTGCCCGCTGTTTTTCAACGCCAGCCCAACCACGGCGGTTAAGCCGTTGTCGCCCAGCGCGCTGCCGGTGTTGTCCCAACGCTGCACGTCAATATCTACGGTCTTGCCTTGCAGCTTGCCGGCATTGTTTAGCTCGGTGCCCTGCAGCGTCAGTGTGCCACCGGCCAGCAACTGGCCCGCCAGGCGGTTTTGCAGATCTTTGCTGGTGATATTCGCGTTTTCCCACGCCTGCAGTCGCCCGCTGTTGTCCAGGCTGTCGGCATTAAGCTCGATGCCTTTGGCGACCATAACCCCCGAATTGATCAACGATGGCGTGGTGAGGGTTATTGTATTTTCCGCCTCAAACTTACCGGCGTTATTGAAGGTTTTGGTGAACGTCAGATCCAGCGACCTGGCGCCAATGTCACCGCTGTTATGCGCAGTGGCGGCAGAAAACTTCAAATCCCCCAGCGTGTTGAACACGCCGGCCAACTGCGCGTCTTGCGCAACCTTGAGCGTCATGTCCTGTTTGGACTGGGTGCGGGCGCCGGCGGTAGACAGCAGTTTTGGCGTTTCCAGCGTCAGGCCTTGCTCACTGGAAAGCAGCCCGCCGAGTTGCACGTCATCAGCGGTGAGGGTGATATTGCTGTCGCTCAGCAATGATGAACCCAGCTCAGTCTTCAGCACGCCGGTGTGGTCCAGGGTAATACCCTGCTTGCCGTTGGCTTTTCCGGCCAACAAAAACTCGCCAGCCTGTACCGTTAACAAGCCATCAGCAGACAGTGAGCCACCGACATTAAGCTTGTCGCGCACCCGCAGATCGAGCTGCTGTTGGGAAGTGATCGTCCCCTGATTATCGACACCGTTAGCGGTGATGGTCTGCACACCGCCCGCTTTCAACTGCCCCGGGTTATTGAGTTGGGCACTGGTCAGGTTCTGCATGCCCTGTGCCTGTATCAGACCGGAGTTGGTCAGGTTCTGTGTCTTGAGGCGGCTGTCGTGATTGGCAGCCAGTTGGCCGCTGTTGGTCAGATGATGGGTCTGCAAGTGCAGATCGCGTCCGGCGGTCAGGGTGCCCTGCCAGTTGCCGTCGCCGCTGAGCGTCAGGTTGATATCCCCTTCGGCCGTCAGGCTGCTGTTTTTATCGCTGCTCAGGCTGGCGGCATTCAACTGCAAGCGGCCATCCGTATCGGCTTTACCCGCCTGCAGTTTGCCGGCGGCGGTCAGGTTCATATCGCCTTTGGCGCTCAGCGTGGCCTGCTCCATAGCGATATCGCCACGGCTGTTCAGGGTAAGCGCCTGCTCCGCCTTATGCTTGCCGCTCAGCGTGATGCTCGCCGCCGTGGCATTCAGGTTGCCCTGTGCCAGCGTGTTGTTCAGCCGCAGTTGACCATTGGCCTCCAGTTGAATATCGCCTTCACGCGCGGTGAGATTGCCGAGGTTAACCCCCACCCCTTTTTCACTGGACACCAAATGAATACGGTTGGCGTACATACCGCCCAGCGCACCGGTATCGATGGCGATTTTGGGAACTTCCCCCTGACCGGCGATCGCCGTGGCCTTGCCTGTCGCATCCACCCGATTGGCACCGAGCGTAATGCTGAGGTCTTTGGCATGCAGTTCCGCGTTGATCGCGGTAGCGCGAGCGATCAGGGCGAATTTGTCACTGTTGCCGGCATTCAGCCCCTTGCCCTGAATAGTGATCGCTCCCTGGGTCACTTCCAGCGCCTGCAGCTTGCCGTCGGCGTCCAGCACCGGCTTGCCGGTGGTCAGCGTTGCGTTGGGGGTATTGATAAAGCCACAGCCGTCGCAGGTGATGCCATAGGGGTTAGCCACCATCACGCTGGCCTGCTTGCCCGCCACCTCCAGGTAGCCGCGCAGCTGTGAAGGGTTGGGTGCTACCACCTCATTGATGATGCCCTGCGCTTCTTTACCGGCCTGCAGGTTGGGGTTGTTCTGAATCAGGCCGCCAAGCTGGCTCTGGTTGAGCTGACCGGTGGCGTTGTTGAGGATCATCCCCTCTTTGCCAACGTTGAAATCGTTGTATTTATTATGAGAAATACCGGCCTGATTCGGCGTGGCGATATTGACCACAGGCACGCCATTGGCGGCCTGATCGACCCGGGTATTACCCTCGGCCACGTTGATGCCTTCGGCCAGCGCCGGCAGCAGCGGCTGCCCGGCAAGCAAGATGCACAGGGTGTAGCTCAGCAGACGCTGATGAGCTTTAAGCGGTTGATTATTTTGGCGCTTCATCCTTGAAACCTTCCTGTGCATTAGCGTTAAAGTACGATATTGACCCGGTAATAAACCGAGACCCGATCCGGTTTCAGCCAGTCGGGATAAGCCAGTGGCCAACCGAGGGTCAGTTGGCTGCTGAAGTAGCGGTTACGGCTGCCCAGCCCTACGGCACCGCCCCACAGCGTGCCGGAGGCGTTGGCGTCCAGCGTATCGTGATGCAGATAGCCGCCGTCCACCGCCGCCAGGGCGTTAATGCTGCCGAGGTAGGGCAGTGTCACCAGCGAGCGGTTCACCTCGTTACGCCAGTAGCCGCCCTTGTCGCCGGAAAGGTATTGCTCTTTGAAGCCGCGCACCGAGCTCTCGCCGCCAATCGTCAGGCGTTCGCTGCCGTACAAACGGTGGTTGCTCCACTGACTGTATAAACTGGTGAGATAGGTCCACTCCTGCCCCAGCGGCAGGTAATAGCTGCCGGAAAGCGAAAGCTTGTGAAACTCGGCCCGGGGGGCTTCTTTGACTTTACCGCTGTCATTTTCCGCGCCCAGCCAGGGCACCCCACGGCTGTAGGCCGGGTTCAGGGTAGCGAAACCGCCCAGCAGTTTTTGGCTATGGCTGACGCCCAGCGTAACGCTGGTCAGTTTGCGGCTACTGCTTTCCAGCCGGGTATCGTTGAGATAATTGCGATTAATACGGTGCGTCAGCCCGAGCGACATACCGGTTTTCATTTCGCCGTCACGGAACAACACCCGCGAAACACCCAGCCGATGAGTCTGGCTGTCGCCACTGGAACGCCAGTCAAAACCCTGGTTATTGAGGGTGGTCAGGTAGTCGCTGTAGGAATAGTTGTAATCCAGCGTCCAGTAACCGTAAGGCAGGCTGACGCCGGTCTGCACGCTGCGCGCATTATGGTCGTTGGCAAAATCACTGCTGCGCGCACCGGCGACAAACCATTGATCCGCCAGCCCCAGCAGGTTATTGCCGGTCAGCGATCCGTTGATCTGCCCGGTGCCGGTACTTTTTTGCCCACTGTTGTCGAACCCCAACCCGAGCATCAGCGGAAACTCGGGTTTGGCGCTCAAATTGACCACCGAGAAGCCCGGTTGACTGCCGGGCAAGATTTCTATCTGCACCGGTTGCTGGCGCAGACGGTTAATCTGCTCCATGCCCTGTTCGATATCACGCAGGTTAAGGATGTTGCCCTGCAGGCCTGGGAAGGCCATTTTCAGCATGCGATCGTCCTGCTGCTCCAGCAGGATTTTCTCCAGTTTGCCTTCCAGCACCAGTAACCGCAGTTCGCCACGCGACAGATCCTGTTCGGTCAGAAATGCGCGACTGGTGATATAGCCACGACTGATATACCAGTCGGAAATCTGCTGTACCAGCGTTTGGATCTGCCCCAGATTCAGGCATTGCTGCAGATAATCTTGAGTAAGTTTGCGTTGCGCACTGGCGGGCAGATGATCCGCGCCTTCCAGCCGAATATGGTTGATGGTGAAGCAATGGCCACCAGCGCTGGCATTGGGTGCCGGGGTTACGGGCAAGGTCGGCGTCAGGCTGCGTTGCAATTCCTGCCGCTGCTGCTGGTTTTGATCCAGCAACTCACGCTGCTGCTGTTGGATGGTGTCACGATCCGCCGGGCTAAGCAGGTTCGCGCCGGTGGCGGAGGAAAATAAGAGGCACAGCAAAGCTGCCGAAAGCCGTTGAGTGACTGAATCCATTCAGAAGGTCATCCGTGTGTTTTTTCGGCATTTTAACGACAGAACGAGGGATGTAACAAGATGCGAACCATTAGCCGCGACCCGGATTTGGCCCTTCAGTTACGAACATTCCTAAAGCAGGCAGCGGAAAGTCACCTGGAAAGGGTAAATGTAGCTTATTGATTTTCTCTAACAGGGAAAAACAGTGAATCAGTCTTAATTTAAGCCAGATGGAGGGAATTTGCTGTTAATGCGATTAGCGCCGCAAAAAAGAGGCTAACAGGGGCCGTGAACCGGCCCCAGGGAAAGTATTACGCGGTACCACCCACGGTCAGGGTGTCCAGCTTCAGGGTCGGCTGGCCGACGCCCACCGGCAGGCTTTGCCCCTCTTTACCGCAGACGCCGACGCCTTTATCCAGCGCCAGGTCGTTACCGACCATCGAAATCTGTTGCATCGCCTCAATGCCGGAGCCAATCAGCGTCGCGCCCTTCACCGGCTTGGTGATGCGGCCATTTTCGATCAGATAGGCTTCGGTGGTGGAGAACACAAATTTGCCAGAGGTGATATCTACCTGGCCGCCGCCAAAGTTTGGCGCATACAGGCCGTATTCAACGCTGGCAATGATCTCTTCCGGCGTCGACTTGCCCGCCAGCATGTAAGTGTTGGTCATGCGCGGCATCGGCAGGTGCGCATAAGACTCACGGCGGCCGTTGCCGGTCGGCGCAACGCCCATCAGACGCGCATTGAGCTTGTCCTGCATGTAGCCTTTCAGGATACCGTTCTCAATCAGCATGTTGTATTGGCCTGGCACGCCTTCGTCATCGATCGCCAGTGAACCACGACGCCCCTGCAGGGTGCCGTCATCCACTACAGTGCAAAGCTCGGAGGCCACCAACTGGCCCATCTGGCCGCTGAATACCGAAGTACCGCGACGGTTGAAGTCGCCTTCCAGGCCGTGGCCCACCGCTTCATGCAGCAGGACACCCGGCCAGCCCGCGCCCAGCACCACCGGCATATTGCCGGCCGGGGCCGCCACTGCGGAAAGGTTAATCAATGCCATGCGCACCGCTTCTTTGGCGTAGGCATCGGCACGGACGTCGCCATCAGCGATTTCCAGGAAATAGTCATAGCCGAAACGGCCGCCGCCACCACTGGAACCACGTTCACGCTTGCCGTCTTGTTCCACCAGCACGCTGACTGACAAACGAACCAGTGGGCGAACGTCCGCCGCCAGAGTGCCGTCGGTAGCCGCCACCAGGATCTGCTCGTACACGCCGGTGATGCTGGCACTGACTTCCTGTACCCGCTTGTCGGCGGCACGCGCGACCTTGTCAACACGGTGCAACAGGGCGATTTTCTCTTCACGCGGCAGACTTTGCAGCGGATCAAGCAGGGGATACAGCGCCTTATGGCTGATTTCACCCAGGGTATGCACCTGACCATTGCCGATATCACGCACAATGCTGCGCGCCGCATGGGCGCTTTGCTGCAAGGCGTTCAGGGTGATCTGATCGGCATAAGCGAAGCCGGTTTTCTCGCCGCTAACGGCACGCACCCCGACCCCCTGATCGATATTGTAGGAACCATCCTTGATGATGCCGTCTTCAATCACCCAGGCTTCGTGGTAGCTCGACTGAAAATAGAGATCGGCATAATCGAGGCGGCGTTCGGCCAGTTGCCCCAGGACGGAAAACAGATCCTGGTGGCTCAGCTTATTGGCAGCAAGTAACTGCTCACTGACAAACGTCAGACTCATAATTTTTTCACTCTTTAATGGAGGATTTTTTGTCAAACGGCGCCGTCAGCGACGTCTGGAATCGGTTATGTTGCAATACCGGCATCTGCTCGCGAATCGTTTTGAGCCCGGCAATATCGACCCGGACTTTCAATGCCGAGACCGCATCCGGGTTTTCAGCCAGTACCTTGCCCCAGGCGTCCACCGCCAGCGAATGGCCCCAGGTACGACGAGTCGGGCCATGGCTGCCAACCTGCGCAGGTGCCAGGATCACACACTGGTTTTCAATCGCCCTGGCGCGCAGCAGGATTTCCCAGTGCGCTTCGCCGGTCACGCGGGTAAAGGCCGCCGGTACGGAAATCAGTTCAGCACCCTGCGCGCGCAACGCCTGGAACAGCGCCGGGAAGCGCAGATCGTAGCAGATGGTCATGCCAAGCCGCCCGACCGGGGTATCCACCACCGTGAGTTGCTGGCCATGCTGATAGGTATCTGACTCTCGATAATGGCCGTGGGAGTCGTTAATGTCCACGTCAAACATGTGCAGCTTGTCGTAACGCCCACGGATCTCGCCCTGGTCGTCAAACAGCAGGCTGCTGGTGGTGATCAGCGCAGGGTTTTCACGGCTGACCAGCGGCATCGAGCCGATCAGCAGCCAGACGCCATAGCGCCGCGCCATCTCGCGCACCGCATTCTGCAGCGGTCCGTCGCCCTGGTGTTCCGCATGTTCACGATAAGCCGCGGAATTGGCGAACAGCAGGGCGTTCTCCGGCGTCATCACCAGTTTTACCCCGGCATTGAGCTGCTTAATCTGCTGTTCAATCTGGGCCAGGTTGTCACGCACCCGATCACCACTGCACAACTGTAACAACGCAACGTTAGCATTTCTCATGGCGCCTTCTTCTCCTTTGGCTTACGCAACACCTCATTGACCTTCGGCTGGTCCAGATCGCCACTGATATGGTAGCGAATCAGTGAGATCTTGTTCCACAGCGGCCCCAGCACCTGCGAGGCAGCAAACACCGCCGCGCCGACGATCGGATTAATCACGAATGCGGTGGCGACACCGACAGTGGTCGAAATAGCCGGTGCGACAACCGCTTCCATATCAATCCGTCGGCGTGCCAAATCGACCTGACCGCTCATGGCGATATCCGCCGCCAGTCCGTCAACCAATAGATTATCGGTATGCATTATGCCATCTTTCAGCCACGCGGTGCTGCGGATGGAGTCAAAGTAGAAACCTTTGCCGAAGGTATCGCTGAAATCGAACTGCAACTTACGTAACAAGGAGTCGACGCTGACCAAACGCAACAGCTGGCCAGCACGACCGCCGCCCATGCTGTCGATCTCTCCCTTGCCCATATTGACCTTCAGTGCACCGCTGAGGGTATTCATCTGCGGTTTCCACGGCGTGCCACGCCAGTACAGATCAAAATCAATGTCATAAGGCGCACCTTTCAACGGCGTGGTGATGCCGAAGAAAGCGGCGGTTTCGTCAATTTTGCCGCCCAGCAGCTTGCCTTTCAGCGAACTGCGCTCTTCCTGAGCGTTCTGTTTCCACAGGCCGCTGGCGGTCATGCGTCCTTTGCCGGTGTCGATCAAGCCATGCTCCAGGGTCAGGGTATCGCCCTGATTGGCCAGATCTGCCTCCACCTTGCCGAGGTTTTGCCCCATCACCCAGCACGACTTGCAGCGCAGCATCAACGACGGCCAGTCACGGAAGGAAACCTTGTCTACCACCGCCAACGGGTTGGTTGCCGTGGTCGGGGTGCCCTTGCTGTCACTAAACTGCGGATTGTAATAAAGATAGTTGATATCGGCACGCCACGGCCCACGTTCTGTCACCCGCAGGCTGCCGTCGACTTCCTCGCCTTTGGCGCTGATCAGGGTGCCACCGAGCTGTTGCTCCGCCGAGAGTGTCAGCTTGTGCCAGGCCTGTCCGCCCAGCAGTAACTGCGGCGTTTTCAGGGCTACGGTGGTCGGGAAGTTAAAACCACCCACCTTGCCCGAACCGCCACTTTGTTTCATCGCCGGTGCCATCAGGCCCAGCCACTTCTCACCGTCCAGCGCCGGCAAATTCAACGTCAGTGATTTACCGGCCGGTAACGGCGGGGTCCCACTGCCCTCGGTTTGCCATGCCGCGCGCGCCAGCGTCACCTGCTGTTTGGCGAAGGTCCATTCGCTGTTGAAATGATTTTGCTTGCCGGCGTTGCCAGTCAGCATGAACCCATTCAGGCCACCCTTCACTTTTACGCTCAACGGCAAGGACTCACCCGCCGGTTTATCTAACGGAGAAGGTAAGTGACTGCTTACTTTTTTGAGGTCAGCATCAACGCCAATGTCATAGCTGGCTGCGCCCTTATGCGGTAAGACAATGGCAACCTGACCCTGCCAGGGAGCACTGCCGCTCAACGCATCGGCCACTTCCTGCGGGATACCCGGGAATTTGCCCGGCTGCCAGTCGGCCTTCAGGCCAACGTTGACCTTGTAGTCGCTTTTGCCTTCCAGGGTGGTGAAATTTACCGCGACCGGTTGCCCGAACCAGTTGGCCGACAACGTATCACTGCTCAGGTTGCCGTTATCGAAGCGGAACTTGCCGCTGACCCTTTGCAGCTCACTTTCAATCGGCTTCACCAACAGTGAATTGTTGTTCAGCGCCACCTCGCCCGTGGCGCGAACCAGCTCGCCGTTCAAGGGAATATCGAGGTGTAAGCGCCCACTGACATTACCGCCAATCTGCAGCTCATCCAGGGCCGCCCCCAGCGAATCGTGCAGCGGTGTTTGCTCGAAATAGTTATGGATTTCCGCGCCCTGGCCCGCCACGTCGGCATCAACCAGCAAACGTTCTTTCAGGTAGTCCGGAATAACGGCGGTGACATTCTTGCCGTCTACTTTGCCCAGCTTGGTCTGCGGGGCATTCATCCACAGCCCTTCGTTGGCAAAGTCGAGATCGATAGCCAGATCGGTCAGCGCCGGCCACTCCGGCTGGAACTGGAAGGTGGAGTGGCGCAGCGGAACAAACACTTCAAACTGGCCTTCGTGTTTGCGGTAAGGGAAATGCTGTGGGTCACCGTTGTAAAGCAGCGTGGCGTTATCCACCTGCCCGCCCTGAATGGCACCGCTGAGGTAATCCACCAGGTGCTTGCCCATCAGTGGTTCCGGGAAGTAACGCCAGGCGTCCGCCGCGTCATACAGGCGGATACCGGCCAGAATACTCAGCCACGGGTCGCCTTTGGCCGGTTGCTGGTAGCGGAAATCACCGTTAACCCACAGTGATTTGGCCTTCACATCCAGATTTTTGCTCGCCAGTTCCCAGCCCTGATCGTTGTTCAACCAGGTCAGCGCACCACGCGCGCTGCTGACTTCCAGCGGAGCACGGAACATATCGCCGTACGGTAAGGTGCTGTCGTTGAGATCAAGCTGCAGGCGGCCATTCTCCACGCCACCGCTCAGTGCGCCAGAGAAGTGGTTAATCCCCGGCAGCAGTTTCCTCGGCTGCCAGCTAACGTCCTGCCAACGGGCCTGGAAGCGGGTTTTTTCCGGCTGTTTCAGCGGGATATCTAATGCCAGCGCGTTGAGCCGGCCTTGCGGCTGCAAATCGTTCCAGCGATCAAGTACGTCCGGGCTGAGGAACGAGAAGGTCGGCAACAGCGCAGCCAGGCGTTCTAGCTGAATATTGGAGGCGCGCACGCGCAGTTCTTCCGTCTGCCCCGGCCCCATAAACTCGGTGTTTTCCGGCAACCACAATGCCGAAAGCTTACCCTGCGGCCAGGCCTGACCGTCGGTGGCCAGGTTTAACTGTGGCACTTCGACCTGCCAGCCGGTCCCCTGGCGGCTGAGCGTCAGCGCCAGATTGTCCACGTCCAGCCGGTGTGGCTGTTTCCCCACGTTCCAGTTGGCCGCGCCCTGCTTCAGCAACGCATTGCCACCGGCGATCTCACCGTTTTTGATCTGCAGCCAGGCCGCCAGGCTGAAATCGGCGCTTTCCAGACCGGTATTAATGCGCAGCCAGCGGGTGAACCAGGGTTTCATGTCGATATTATCGGCCTGCATATAGACCGTACCCACATTCAATAAGCCCTGGTTATCACACAGGTCCATACGCAGCTGTACCACGCCATGCTGGCCATTCAGCGTCGACAGGCTAATCTGCCCTTCGGCACGGTGGCGATCGCGGCCGTTAAGCCAGGTAAGCTGTGGGATCTCAAATTCGGCGCGCGCACCGGCGGGCGTAAGGAATGAAATGCGGCTGTCGCGCAGGTTGAAGTGATCCAACTGATGTAACAGTAAATCGCTGACTTTACCCGGCTCGATGGTGCTGCCCTGGTGCTCATCGCCACCCAGGGTAGTATTGAGATCAAACTGGAGTTGGTAAAAGGTGAGATCGCGGAATTGCCAGCGCCAGTGCAGCAGCGACTGCCACACATCCAGTGCCAGCGTAACGCGTTCAATACGCAGGTTGCTTTTAGGCAGCGTGGCGCGTACGTTGCGCATTTCCAGCTGCGGGCCGAAGGTTTCCCAACTTCCCTGCATAAAGTCGACCTGGACCGGTACGCCGGAGAGGCTTTCGACCTTGGCCAACAGTTGCGGGCGATAGTTGTTCAGTTCAGGCAGCGCCAAACGCAGCCCGCTGATCAGCAACGCCACGACGACAATCAGACTGGCGCCTGTAGCTAACAAAATCCCAGGCAGTCGCCTCACGCAGTTCTCCTTGCTTCCGCTGCCTGGCAACGGGAATATCTATGCATGGGGGGCCCAGCACGCTGAGCCCCACCCATACCGGACTTTGGTCGCCAACAGGCGAACTACATCATGACAACGTCAAACTGTTCCTGGCTGTACAAAGGTTCGATCTGCACCTTCACCTGTTTGCCAACAAAGATTTCCACTTCGGCCAGCGCATGGGACTCTTCGCTTTTCAGCGCCTCACCCACCGCCGCAGAGGCATAAACCAGGAAACGATCTGAATCATAAGCATGGTGCACGCGCACAATTTCACGCAAAATTTCGTAGCACACGGTTTCCACAGTTTTCAGAGTGCCGCGTCCATGACAGGTAGGACAATCATGACACAGCACATGTTCAATGCTTTCGCGTGTGCGTTTACGCGTCATTTCCACTAAGCCTAGCTGAGAGAAGCCGTTAATCGTGGTTTTTACCCGATCTTTACTCAGCGCCAGTTCCAGTGAATGCAACACCCGACGACGATGCTCGTCATTGTTCATATCAATGAAGTCAATGATGATAATGCCGCCCAGGTTGCGCAGCCGCAGTTGGCGGGCAATCGCCTGGGTCGCTTCGATATTGGTATTGAAGATGGTTTCGTCGAGATTACGATGGCCGACAAAGGCGCCGGTATTGATATCCACGGTGGTCATCGCCTCGGTCTGGTCGATGATCAGGTACCCGCCGGATTTCAGCTCAACCTTGCGCTCCAGCGCCCGCTGGATCTCGTTTTCGACGTCGTACAGGTCGAAGATCGGCTGGCTGCCAGTGTACAACTCCAGCTTGGCGGTAATATCCGGGATGTACTCACCGGTAAACTCCACCAGCAGATCGTGGGTCAGGCGCGAGTCGACGCGGATCCTGTCCAGCGCCGCACCGGCAAAGTCGCGCAGAATACGCTGCGCCAGTGCCAGCTCGCCGTACAGTTTGTATTTGGTCTGGTTGCGTTTTTTACGCTCCATCACCTTGGTCCACAGGCGTTTGAGGAAGGCGGCGTCTTGCGACAGCTCTTCTTCACCAATGCCTTCTGCTGCGGTGCGGATGATAAATCCACCCAGTTCATCGCAGTAACCGGCGACGGCTTTTTTCAGGCGATCGCGCTCGGCTTCACTTTCTATACGCTGCGAAACGCCAACGTGCGCTGCCCCCGGCATGAACACCAGGTAACGCGAAGGTAAAGTGATGTCGGTAGTCAGACGTGCGCCTTTGGTGCCCAGCGGATCTTTCACCACCTGCACCATCAGATCCTGCCCCTGGCGTACCAGTTCGGCAATATCGCGCACGTGGAAATTTTTCTGCTCATCACCGGCAACACATTCGGTGTGCGGCATGATATCGGAGGCGTGCAGGAAGGCCGCTTTGTCCAAGCCGATATCGACGAATGCCGCCTGCATACCCGGCAACACGCGACTGACGCGCCCTTTATAAATATTGCCGACGATGCCGCGCTTGGATTCGCGCTCGATATGGATCTCTTGCAGGATGCCGCCATCAATATAGGCAACCCGCGTTTCAGACGGTGTGATATTAACCAGTAGCTCAGCTGTCATGCCTTCTCCTCAGAGCCGGTCGATAATGGCAGCGCCCATCAACCGGTTCTTACATCACGTAATGCGACAAAATGACTGAGCAGCTCATGTGTTTCGACTAACGGCAAGCCCATCACCGCGTGATAACTCCCGGTTATCGTTCTGACGAAACAACCACCCTTTCCTTGAATTCCGTAGGCGCCCGCTTTATCCATCGGTTCGCCCGTTGCAATATAGTCGCAGATATCCTGCTGTGACAGGTTGCGGAATGTCACGTCTGTCACCACTAGCTGGCACAGAACGTCATGGCGATCGGCGATCGCCACCGCGGTCATCACCTGATGCTGTTTACCCGACAGCGCCGCCAGCATTTGGGCCGCATGCGCTTCGTTTTGCGGTTTTTCCAATACCCGACCATTGAGCACCACAATGGTGTCGGCGCCCAGCACCGGACAATCCTGTGGAGCCAGTGCCACGCCTGCTCTGGCCTTATCCTGCGCCAAACGACGCACATAGGCTTCGGCAGCTTCTCCTTCCTGCCGCTGTTCTTCGGTATCCGTCAGGATGATTTCAAACGTCACGGCCAACAGGGTCAGTAATTCACGTCGACGGGGAGAGCCGGAGGCCAGATAAAGCGAAGTCATTGATATACCCTTACTGTACGGCGAACTGACGGCGGATTTTGCGCATCAGCAGGAATAACCACGGCCACAAAATGCCGTTTACCACACTACTCCAGAACACCTCTGGGCGGAAAGAGACGTTGATCACTAAAAACTCGGCCCAGAACACCACAACGTCCATCGCCAGGGACAATAGCACCACGATCAGCGCCTGTTGCCAGAGGGCCATGTTGCGGAACAGTTGGAATTTGAACGCGACCAGATAGGCAATGATCCCCAGCGCCAGCGCTCGCACGCCCAGCGTCGAACCGAGGATCAGATCCATAATCAGCCCCAGCACAAAGCCGGTGCCGACGTTAACCCGGTGTGGCAGCGCCATCACCCAGTAGATCAGGATCAATGCCAGCCAGGAAGGTCGGAACATGTAGATCTGTTCCGGCCACGGCATGATTTGCAGCACCAGCGCCACCAGGAATGACAGCCAGATTATCCAGCGCCCATTACTGCGGTAGCGATTCATTGGGTGACTCCAGTGGCCGGTGCAGCGGTTGGGGGTACGGCAGCGCCGGTTGCCGGTGCCGGCAGAGGCATTGGCGGCCCCATAGAATCGGCCGGCGGCAGCACCTGCGGCATCATCTGCATCAGGCGCTCGTTGGCAACACGGTGCACTTCGTCCGGCGGCAACGGCATATCGCCATTACGGTCGGCACCCCACAGCAATAACAGGTAGCGCAAGCGCTGCAGGCCCGCCGTAGGGCGTGCCTGGATCACCGTGTAGGCACGCTGATTATCCACTTTGACCGAGGACACTACCGCCACCGGATAACCTTCCGGGAAGCGACCGCCCAGGCCGGAGGTAACCAGTACATCACCCACGCGAATATCGGTATTGTTCGGCAGATGCTCGAGCTGTAAATCGTCGGCACAACCGCTGCCTGCGGCGATCACCCGGATATCGTTACGCAACACCTGGATCGGCAGTGCATGTGACGCATCGCAGATCAGCAGCACGCGGCTGGTGACCTTCGCCACCGCCACCACCTGGCCGACCACGCCTTTATCACTGATGACCGGCTGGCCTTCATAAACACCGTTGTCTGATCCTTTGTCGATCACTACCTGATCGCTGTAAGGATCGGAACCGGTCGAGATCACCTGGGTGACCATTTTGTGTTCGTCCTGGCGCAGCGGCGAGCCTAACAGCTCACGCAAACGGGCATTTTCCTGCTTGAATTGACCAAGAAGAAGAACATCGCTGTTTTTCAGCAACAGTTCCTGTCGCAGAGCCCGGTTTTCCAGCTCCAGCTGTTGGCGGGTAGCCAGCGTTTCTGAAACGCTGTCCAAAACTTTGCGTGGCCCATTGGCCAGGAAATAGAAAGGGCTGACAGCCGTGTCCATGTAGTTACGTATTTTCACGAACGTACCGAGACGGCTATCGGCAACGATCAGGCAAATAGCCACAATCACTGCCAAAAAAAGTCGTAGTTGCAGGGAAGGCCCCCTGCTAAAAATCGGCTTCATAAATTATGCGTGTTCCTCGACAACAGAAAGAGGAACCGTACCTGATTTTCGCTTTGCGCATTCATCCGATACGATTCCTCCTTCCTGGGGCTGACTATTCTTCGCTGAACAAATCGCCGCCATGCATGTCGATCATTTCCAACGCCTTGCCGCCACCGCGAGCTACGCAGGTCAGCGGATCATCTGCTACGACGACCGGAATACCGGTTTCTTCCATCAGCAGGCGATCCAGGTTGCGCAGCAATGCGCCACCACCGGTCAACACCATGCCGCGCTCGGAAATGTCGGAAGCCAGTTCCGGCGGACACTGCTCCAGCGCTACCATCACCGCACTGACGATGCCGGTCAACGGCTCCTGCAGCGCTTCGAGGATTTCATTGGAGTTCAGGGTAAAGCCGCGCGGCACGCCCTCAGCCAGGTTACGGCCACGGACTTCGATTTCATGCACTTCATCGCCCGGATAAGCGGAACCGATGCCGTGTTTGATACGTTCGGCCGTCGCTTCACCAATCAGTGAGCCATAGTTACGACGCACATAATTAATGATGGCTTCGTCGAAACGGTCACCGCCGATACGCACGGAAGAAGAGTAAACCACACCGTTCAGTGAGATCACCGCGACTTCAGTAGTACCACCACCGATATCCACCACCATTGAACCGGTCGCTTCAGAAACCGGCAGGCCTGCACCGATTGCCGCAGCCATAGGTTCTTCGATCAGAAACACTTCACGCGCACCGGCCCCTTGGGCGGATTCGCGGATCGCACGACGTTCAACCTGAGTTGCGCCGACCGGCACACACACCAGCACGCGCGGGCTTGGCCGCATGAAGCTGTTGCTGTGAACCTGTTTGATAAAGTGCTGCAGCATTTTTTCAGTCACGAAGAAGTCGGCGATAACGCCGTCTTTCATCGGACGAATAGCCGCGATATTGCCGGGCGTACGCCCCAGCATTTGTTTAGCCTCATGACCCACGGCCGCAACGCTCTTGGGTGAACCGGCACGATCCTGGCGAATGGCAACCACCGAAGGTTCGTTCAGTACAATGCCTTGCCCTTTAACATAAATAAGGGTATTGGCGGTACCCAAGTCGATGGACAAGTCATTGGAAAACATGCCACGAAATTTCTTAAACATAACTAAAGGATAATCCTGCAAGCTGGGGGCGGAAAATAAAATCCGCCTACTTTACCAACCACACGAAGCAGCGACAAGGCGCAAAAACGTTCTACTTCGGTGAAAAATAGTCTGTATTGTTTCTGCTCGAATGCACGGAAATTGGATGAGGCCTGAATTCCCTGAACAAAGGCTCAGTTTACCACCCTGTCAGCGCACGAAACGGCGTAACACAGCTCATAAAATCTAACATATTCCCTGATTGCCGTTGGTGGTAAGCACCTACCAACGCTCAACAGAAAAGGACTGACAAGAGCCTATATCAAATAGGCGTCATTGTCGCAGGCAGTTTGGGGGTTATCCCAAAAAGACAGATAAAATAGCCCAGATGAATTGGCGCTCATTCTACGTCAATTTTTGCCCGGCATTCAGGTTAAACGCGATAACGACGCGAATATTTTTTGCGCCCTACGTCTATCGGTTCCGGCGACGCGAAAAAGTCGCCCTGCCCACCGAGGATCCCGCGATCTTTCAGCGTCTGCCATTCGTTGCGCGTCCGCACGCTGGCGGCAAAAACCTGGGTGCTGGTGCCTTCGCAGGCGCCCGTCAGGCTCTGAACAAACAGCTGATTTTCATCACGCCGGTCAATACTCCGCACCAAACCAGGATGGAGCTTAACCAGTTCCACCGGTAAGGACTTGATATAGGAGGTACTCACCACGGTTAACCCCGCCTGGGACACCACCAGACGACAGCCCAATCCTGAGAGTAATCTCAGCACCGGACGTAAACGGTCGATATGTTGACACACGTCTGCCTCTGCAAGTTCAATCAGAATTCGCCGACGATGACTTTTTTCACACTGAAGCAGGCTATCTCGCAGCCAGCGCTGGAAAGAACGCTGCAATAAAGAGTCTACGCACAGCGTAAATGCCAGCGTTTCTTCGGGCCACAGTGCCAATAAAGGAAGGATGCGGCTCAGATGCTGACGATCGTAACTTTCCGCCAACCCCAACTGCTGTACCAGCGGCATATATTCAGATGGCAGCAATTCCTGGGTACCGTCATAAATCCGGCTCATGATCTCACGGTGATGGACTTCTCCGTCCACCGTCACCGCCGGCTTCTGGTACAACCGCGGGCCACCCCGCGCCAACACCTGCTCCAACAGGGTGCGCCATTTGACGCTGCCGCGCCCTTTTTCCGGCACCTGGCTGTCGTAAACATACCAGCCGTTTTCCCCCTGCAGCGTGGCATGCCGCGTGGCCTGCTCTGCGTAATCAATCACCTGCTCGGTGGTTTGCCCGCTGCGGTATGCCACGATGCCGATATGCAAAAACGCTTCGCGATCGATAAGCGCGGTTGAAGGCAGGGCATCAATCGCGTGAACCAGCTGTGAAGCGATACCGTCAGCTTCTTTCAACGTGCGGTGCGGTAACAGCACGGTGAAATCACTGTGGAAATAGCGCGCCAACAGCGCCGCCGGATAGCGCATCACGAAGGTCGACAACAGATTGACCAGTGAATACATCAGTTCCTGTACCGCACTGTTACCGTGGATTTCCCGCAGCGTGTCGAAATCGGGTAATCGCACCATCATGACGATGCCGTGCGAGCCTTCCTCTTCCAGTTGGGTGGTCAGTTGGTTATCAAAGAACAATCGGTTGTTCAGCCCGGTTTTGGCGTCCTGCGCGGCAAAGGCGCGGATCAGCGTATCGACCCGGCTGCGCTCCTCGCGCGCTTCCGTCAGATCCGCCAACAGACGATCGAGCGCACCACTGACGTTCGCCGGCCATTCACGTACGTCGCCCTGCATCACGCTCTCCCGCTCGCCATTAAGAATGCGGCGGGCACGGCGCTCCAGCCTGTCCTCCCCATCAGCCTGCTCTCGCAGCCAACGTAAACTGAACAGCAGGATCACCACCATGATAACGATCGACAGCGTGACGGCCGCGGTGGATTGCAGAGAACGTACGTCGCTGGCGAAAGGGTCAATATAGGTAATGCGTAGCGAAGCGCCGGGATGCTGCATCAGCGGCAGTGAAACTTGCCGGTAGCCATTGAGTGACTCCCAGGGCTGCTTTAGCGTCGGCAGATTATAAGAAAGGAGATTGCTGTGGCTGGTATCCACGCTGACGGCCACGATCCCGAGTGGGCGCATCACCAGAGGAAGCCATTTTTCCTGCTCCTGTGGAGGTTCATGCAACATCGCCTGATCGAGCGAAGTCATCAGCGAGTCAAAGCGGCGCTCCAGTCGCTCCTGAGTGACGTAAAAGTAACTGTATGAACAGCCCATCAGCATCAAAAACATCGCCAAAGCAACCAGCAGGGTGATCAATGCAGAGAGCTTGGTGGTGAATCGCATCCCTGTGCCTTGTCCGTTATCGTTACGTGGATTTTCACCTTTGGTCGTATAAAGGCCCCGAATTCGCTCAAAAGAATCCAATACAACACCCTGATTTTTTAATGATTCACTGGCTTTGCCCTGACGATACTCGCCGACAACTCATGTCGCTCAAGCTACCAAGCATCGTCGACGAAGAAAACCTTCAATCACCCTTTTTTGTCTTTAATCAGGACATACAATTCTTATATGCATATAGTCAATTAAAGACAGATTCAGAAAATTAGCTAACGAGAGGAAGAGTGACATGCGTGCACTGTTATTGGAACAACAAGACGATCAAACTCTGGCTCAAGTCAAAGATATCAGCAGCGATCAACTGCCCGACGGCGATGTCACGGTAGACGTCAACTGGTCCAGCCTCAATTATAAAGACGCGTTGGCGATCACCGGCAAAGGCAAGATTGTACGCAACTTCCCGATGGTGCCAGGCATCGACTTCGCCGGTACCGTGCGCCACAGCCGTGACGATCGCTTTAAAGAAGGCCAGAGCGTGGTGCTTACCGGCTGGGGCGTGGGTGAAAACCATTGGGGCGGCCTGGCGGAACAGGCCCGTGTCTCCGGCGAATGGCTGGTGCCGCTGCCAAACGGGTTGGATGAACGCAAGGCGATGATCCTCGGCACCGCCGGTTTTACCGCCATGCTGTGCGTGATGGCGCTGGAAGAAGGTGGTGTGCGCCCGGATGACGGCGACATTTTGGTTACCGGCTCCAGCGGCGGCGTAGGCAGCACGGCGATCGCTATTCTGGCCGCGCTGGGCTATCACGTGACGGCAATCAGCGGCCGCGAAAGCAATACCGATTACCTGAAAGCACTCGGTGCCAAAGAAGTGCTGTCGCGTAGCGGCTATCTCGAAGCCCCACGCCCGCTGGAAAAACAACTGTGGGCCGGTGCAGTCGATACCGTCGGCGACACTATGCTGGCACGAGTGTTGGCGCAAATGAACTATAACGGTACCGTCGCTGCCTGCGGCCTGGCCGGCGGTTATCACCTGCCGACCACGGTGATGCCATTTATTCTGCGCAATGTACGCCTGCAAGGCGTGGACTCGGTGCACACCCCGCTGCATCGCCGTCAAACCGCCTGGGAACGCCTGGCCGGTATCCTGCCAGACAGCTTCTACCAGCAGGCCACCCAGGAAATCACGCTGGAACAGGCACCGGCCACCGCTGCCGCGCTGCTGGATAACAAAGTCACCGGCCGTACTCTGGTGAAAGTCCGCTAAGCCTGAACGCCCCCCAACAACGGGGGGCATGTCCCGTCTGCGAAATTTCATATTTTCCCGCCGTCTCTCGCATAAGGCCTGGTTTCACGCCATGCTTACTTCATATTCGCGGAGAAAAATAGCATGAGCAAACAACCTAAATTAACTGAGGCCGATGTCACGCCAGAGAGCGTGTTTTATCAACGGCGAAAAGTGTTGCAGGCGTTAGGCATCACCGCCGCGTCACTGGCCCTGCCGCTTAACGCACAGGCCGATTTGCTGTCATGGTTTAAAGGTCACGATCGGCCCAAGGCACCGCCGGGCAAACCGCTGGAATTCAGCAAGCCGGCAGCCTGGCAGGCCCAACTGGCCTTGACGCCGGAAGATAAGGTCACCGGCTACAACAACTTCTACGAGTTCGGTCTGGATAAGGCCGATCCGGCGGCCAATGCCGGCGGTTTGAAAACCGAAGGCTGGCAGGTGCGCATCGACGGCGAAGTCGCCAAACCGATCACGCTGGACATCGATGACTTAATCAAACGCTTCCCGCTGGAACAGCGCATTTACCGCATGCGTTGCGTCGAAGCCTGGTCGATGGTGGTACCGTGGATTGGCTTTGAATTGGGTAAGCTGATCAAGCTGGCGGAGCCGAACAGCAACGCGCGCTACGTCGCCTTCCAGACGCTGTACGATCCAGAACAGATGCCGGGCCAGAAAGACCGTTTTATCGGCGGCGGGCTGAAGTATCCCTATGTTGAAGGGCTACGTCTCGATGAGGCGATGAACCCGCTGGCGCTGCTGACCGTCGGCGTGTACGGCAAAACGTTGCCGCCGCAGAATGGTGCGCCGCTGCGCTTGATCACCCCATGGAAATACGGTTTTAAAGGCATCAAGTCGATCGTCCATATCAGTCTGGTGCGCGATCAGCCGCCGACCACCTGGAATCAGTCTGCGCCTAATGAATACGGTTTCTATGCCAATGTGAACCCGCACGTCGATCATCCACGCTGGTCGCAGGCCACCGAGCGCTTTATCGGCTCCGGCGGCATTCTGGATGTTAAACGTCAGCCAACGCTGCTGTTTAACGGCTATGCCGAACAGGTGGCCTCACTGTATCGCGGCCTGGATCTGCGGGAGAATTTCTAAGTGCGTTTGACTCCAACCCATATCAAATGGATCAAGGTCGCCATTTATCTGGCGGCATTTTTGCCTTTTCTCTGGCTGGTACTGTCGGTGGATCAGGGTTGGTTTAGCGCTGATCCGGCCAAGGATATTCAGCACTTTACCGGCAGAATGACGCTGAAGCTGTTGCTGGCCACCTTAATGATCGCCCCGCTGGCACGCTATACCCGCCAACCACTGCTGATTCGTTGCCGTCGCCTGGTGGGGCTCTGGTGTTTTGCCTGGGCCACGCTGCATCTGATAAGCTATTCGACGCTGGAATTGGGGCTGAGCAATATCGGCCTGCTGGGGCGCGAACTGGTTACCCGCCCTTACCTGACGCTCGGCATTATCAGTTGGCTGATCCTGCTGGCGCTGGCCGCGACCTCGACGCTGTGGGCGATGCGCAAACTGGGCGCCAAATGGCAAACGCTGCATAATTTGGTGTATCTGGTGGCGATCCTGGCACCGATTCATTACCTGTGGTCGGTCAAAACCTTCTCGCCACAGCCCTTCATTTATGCCCTGCTGGCCGTCGTGCTGCTGGCACTGAGATACAAGAAATTCCGCAATTGGTGGCGTTAACAGGCGGAACTTTTCTGTGTTCTACCCCTCATAATGCGATAACAGCCTGACCAGTTTGCGGGTTTAGGGTTGAATATCTTCGCTGATAAGACCAGTATTTAGCTGCGAATTGCTACGATATCGTTATAATGCCCGACCTTGTTCCTGTTCTCAGGGTGAATTTTCCCCTTAACAGGTGACAAATCGGTGACATCGGGTTATTTTCTACGATGATAGTTTTATTGCCGGAGATACCAGCACAATGGCGGATAAGTTTCACATTTTGCTTCTGAACGGCCCCAATCTGAATCTGCTGGGGACGCGTGAACCGGAGAAATACGGTAGCACGACGCTAACAGAGATTGTTAACGGATTGGAAAACCAGGCATCCGCACTGGATATTACCCTGAGCCATCTGCAGTCTAACGCCGAACATGCGCTCATCGACCGCATACACCAGGCGCGCGGCAATACAGATTTTATTCTGATCAACCCTGCCGCGTTCACGCATACCAGCGTGGCGCTGCGAGATGCATTGCTGGCGGTGCAGATCCCGTTTATCGAGATCCACCTGTCCAACGTGCATGCCCGCGAGCCTTTCCGCCATCACTCCTACCTTTCCGATATTGCGGTGGGTGTGATTTGCGGCCTCGGCGCAGATGGCTACACATTTGCTTTACAGGCAGCGGTTAACCGTCTGTCGAAAACCCACTAATTGCTACGCAAAAAGAGTCCGGAATCACACTCATGGATATTCGTAAAATCAAGAAACTGATCGAACTGGTTGAAGAATCAGGCATTTCTGAACTGGAAATCTCTGAAGGCGAAGAGTCGGTTCGCATCAGCCGTGCCGCTCCGGTACAGGCTTACCCAATGATGCCGCAGGCATACGCAATGCCGGCACAGCCGCAGCCAGCTCTGGCTACCGCCGTGGCTGCCGCGCCAGCTGAAGCCCCTGCAGCACCAGCGGCCATGAGTGGCCACATCGTCCGTTCCCCAATGGTTGGCACTTTCTACCGCACACCAAGCCCGGATGCGAAATCCTTCATCGAAGTTGGCCAGAAAGTGAATGCCGGCGACACGCTGTGCATCGTTGAAGCCATGAAAATGATGAACCAGATCGAAGCGGATAAATCCGGCGTGGTGAAAGCCATCCTGGTAGAGAACGGCCAACCGGTAGAATTTGACGAGCCACTGGTCGTCATCGAATAACGAGGCGAACATGCTTGATAAAATTGTTATCGCCAACCGTGGCGAGATCGCGCTTCGTATCCTGCGTGCTTGTAAAGAGCTGGGCATCAAAACCGTTGCCGTGCACTCCACAGCCGATCGCGATCTGAAACACGTACTGCTGGCTGACGAGACCGTGTGTATCGGTCCTGCGCCATCGGTAAAAAGCTATCTGAATATCCCGGCTATCATCTCTGCGGCGGAAATCACCGGCGCAGTGGCGATCCACCCGGGCTACGGCTTCTTGTCTGAGAACGCTGACTTCGCCGAGCAGATCGAACGCTCCGGCTTTATCTTCATTGGCCCGAAAGCCGAAACCATCCGCCTGATGGGCGACAAGGTTTCTGCCATCAACGCCATGAAGAAAGCCGGCGTGCCTTGCGTACCTGGTTCCGACGGCCCGCTGACCGATGACATGGATAAAAACCGTGCCTTCGCCAAGCGCATCGGCTACCCGGTGATCATCAAGGCATCTGGCGGCGGCGGCGGCCGTGGCATGCGCGTTGTGCGCAGCGACAAAGACCTCGAGCAATCCATTTCCATGACAAAAGCGGAAGCCAAAGCGGCTTTCAACAATGACATGGTTTACATGGAAAAATACCTGGAAAACCCACGCCATATCGAAATTCAGATTTTGGCCGACGGTCAGGGTAACGCCATCTATCTGGCCGAACGTGACTGCTCCATGCAGCGCCGCCACCAGAAAGTGGTTGAAGAGGCACCAGCACCAGGCATCACCAGCGAAATGCGCCGTTACATCGGCGAGCGCTGCTCGAAAGCCTGTGTTGAGATCGGTTACCGCGGTGCGGGGACTTTCGAGTTCCTGTACGAAAACGGCGAGTTCTATTTCATCGAAATGAACACCCGTATTCAGGTTGAACACCCGGTTACCGAAATGATCACCGGCGTGGATCTGATCAAAGAGCAGCTGCGTATCGCTGCCGGTCAACCGCTGTCGATCAAACAGGATGAAGTGAAGGTTCACGGCCACGCGGTGGAATGCCGTATCAACGCCGAAGACCCGAACACCTTCCTGCCAAGCCCAGGCAAGATCACCCGTTTCCATGCGCCAGGCGGTTTCGGCGTGCGTTGGGAATCTCATATTTACGCCGGTTATACCGTACCGCCGTACTATGATTCCATGATCGGCAAACTGATCACTTACGGTGAAAACCGTGACGTGGCAATTGCCCGCATGAAGAACGCCCTGGCTGAACTGATCATCGATGGCATCAAAACCAACGTTGAACTGCAGCAGCGGATCATGAGCGACGAAAACTTCCAGCACGGTGGCACCAACATCCACTATCTGGAGAAGAAGCTCGGTCTGCAGGAAACCTAAGGCAGGCTATTCGCATCGCCTGACAGAAGGCCGGTTAATCACCGGCCTTTTTCTTTTGTAACGGCTTGGCAAAAGCCGGCCTTGCCGTAGAATTCCTTACCTTTGGCAAAACCATCACCGTAAACCTATGGGGAACACTGATGGAAACACGCTTTATTCAAGCCCACCGCGAAGCACGATGGGCGCTCGGTCTGACGCTGCTGTATCTGCTGGCCTGGTCACTGGCGGCCTACCTGCCGGACAGTGGATCCGGTATTACCGGCCTGCCGCACTGGTTCGAAATGGCCTGTTTGCTGGTCCCGCTATTGTTTATCGGCCTGTGCTGGCTGATGGTACGCGGCGTATTCCGTGATATTTCGCTGGAGGACGGCGATGCAAACTGAAGTCATTTTGCCGCTGGTTGGCTATCTGGTGCTGGTGTTTGGCTTGTCGGTCTACGCGTACAGCCGTCGTCAAACCGGCAACTTCCTCAGCGAATATTTCCTTGGCAGCCGCTCGATGGGCGGCTTCGTGCTGGCCATGACGCTGACCGCCACCTATATCAGTGCCAGTTCGTTTATCGGTGGCCCCGGTGCCGCCTATAAATACGGCCTGGGTTGGGTGCTATTGGCGATGATCCAACTGCCGGCGGTGTGGTTGTCGCTCGGTGTACTGGGCAAAAAATTCGCTATTCTGGCGCGCCGCTACAACGCCATCACCCTGAACGACATGCTGTACGGCCGTTACCAAAGCCGTCTGTTGGTCTGGCTGGCGAGTCTTAGCCTGCTGGTGGCGTTCCTGGGGGCCATGACGGTGCAGTTTATCGGCGGCGCACGCCTGCTGGAAACCGCCGCCGGTATCCCTTACGACACCGGTCTGCTGATCTTTGGCATCAGCATTGCGCTGTATACCGCCTTTGGCGGCTTCCGTGCCAGCGTGCTGAACGACGCCATGCAGGGTCTGGTAATGTTGATCGGCACCGTGCTGTTACTGGTTGCGGTGATCCACGCCGCCGGCGGTCTGCATAGCGCAGTGGACAAACTCCAGCAGATTGACCCGGCACTGGTGTCACCGCAGGGCGGTGAACAGATCCTCAGCCTGCCGTTTATGGCATCGTTTTGGATCCTGGTGTGCTTTGGCGTGATTGGCCTGCCGCATACGGCGGTGCGCTGCATCTCCTACAAAGACAGCAAGGCGGTACATCGCGGCATCATCCTCGGCACCATGGTAGTGGCGGTACTGATGTTCGGCATGCATTTGGCCGGCGCGCTGGGCCGTGCGGTACTGCCGGATCTGAAGATCCCCGATCAGGTGATCCCAACGCTGATGATCACCGTGCTGCCGCCATATGCCGCCGGTATCTTCCTGGCTGCGCCGATGGCGGCAATCATGTCGACCATTAACGCCCAATTGCTGCAATCATCCGCCACTATTATTAAAGATCTCTACCTTGGCGTACGGCCGCAGCAAATGCAGAACGAACGCCTGATCAAACGCTTCTCCAGCCTGACCACGCTAATCCTTGGCTTATTGGTGCTGCTGGCGGCCTGGCGACCACCGGAAATGATCATCTGGCTGAATCTGCTGGCGTTCGGCGGCCTGGAAGCGGTGTTCCTGTGGCCACTGGTGCTGGGCCTGTACTGGGAACGCGCCAACGCGCAGGGAGCACTTAGCTCAATGGTGACGGGTGCGGTATGCTATACGCTATTGGCCAGCTTCAAGCTGCAGTTGGCGGGGTTGCACCCTATCGTGCCTTCACTGCTGTTTGGCCTGTTGGCATTTTATATCGGTAACGTCGTCGGCGAAAAACGTCGGACGGCGTCATCATTACCCTCTTAAAAGAGAATTGCTATGCCTTGGATCCAACTCAAACTGAACACCACCGGTAGCCAGGCAGAAGACCTGAGCGACGCACTGGTTGAAAGCGGCGCGGTCTCGGTGACCTTTCAGGACACCCACGACAATCCGGTGTTCGAACCGCTGCCAGGTGAAACCCTACTGTGGGGCGATACCGATGTGATCGGCCTGTACGACGCCGAAACCGATATGGCTGAAGTGGTGGCCATGCTGGAACAGCATCCGCTGCTGGGCGCCGGTTTCCGCCACAAGATCGAACAGCTGGAAGATAAAGACTGGGAACGTGAGTGGATGGATAACTTCCACCCGATGCGCTTCGGCGAGCGTCTGTGGATCTGCCCAAGCTGGCGTGACGTGCCCGACCCAACCGCGGTCAACGTGATGCTCGACCCGGGCCTGGCGTTTGGTACCGGCACCCACCCAACGACGGCGCTGTGCCTGCAGTGGCTGGACGGCCTCGATCTGGCCGGTAAAACCATTATCGACTTCGGCTGCGGTTCCGGCATCCTGGCAATTGCCGCACTGAAACTCGGTGCAGCGCGCGCTATCGGCATCGATATCGATCCCCAGGCCATTCAGGCCAGCCGCGACAACGCGCAGCGTAACGGCGTTTCAGAGCGTCTGGAGCTGTATCTGCCAAAAGACCAACCGGCCGATCTGCTGGCCGACGTGGTGGTCGCCAACATCCTGGCCGGCCCATTACGTGAGCTGGCACCGCTGATCGGTTGCCTGCCGAAGTCCGGCGGCTATCTGGGCCTGTCCGGTGTGCTGGCGACCCAGGCCGCGAGCGTGGCGCAAGCCTATGAAGATAAATTCACGCTCGATCCGGTCGCAGAACGCGAAGAATGGTGCCGTATTACCGGTCAACGTAACTAATTCCCTTTTTGCTTTGATAAAAACCACCGATAACTTAACAGGTTACGGTGGTTTTTTTTCGCCCCAAGATTTCACTGATTTATCCTGACAAAAAGCGAGCGTATTCTGCTGCAGGCGCGATCACCGCCGGTTTTTTTAGCCGCTGGCCGCCACAGAAGATTAACGTTGTTTAAATAAGGATTGGCAATGAAAGGGAAAATATTAGTCGCCGTTTTAATGGTCTCCTGCTTTTCGGCGGGTGCGGCAGAGCAAGCGCATTGGGGCTATGAAGGTCAGGAAGATCCGACACACTGGGGCAAACTTTCCCCGGACTTTTCGCTGTGCGAAACCGGTAAAAACCAGTCACCGGTGAATATTAAGGGCGCGCTGAAAACCCAACACGACAAACTGAAACTCGCTTTCCAACCGGGCAAGCAACAGATCGTCAATAACGGCCATACCCTGCAGGTTAACGTTAGCGGCGGCAATACTTTAGTTCTGGATAACGACACTTTCACGCTGCAGCAATTTCACTTCCACGCCCCCAGCGAAAACAAAATTGATGGCAAGCAGTTCCCGCTGGAGGCGCACTTTGTCTATAAAGACCAGCAAGGTGAGTTGGCGGTGCTGGCTTTGATGTTCCAGCAAGGCAAAACCAATTCGCAACTGGCGCGGGCCTGGCAGCAGATACCGACAGCCGTCGGTCAGACTGCAGTACTGACTACACCGCTGGATATCAAAGCCCTGCTGCCAAAAAGGTTTAACTTCTATCGGTTCAGCGGTTCGTTGACCACTCCCCCCTGTTCTGAAGGCGTAAGCTGGATGGTACTGGATAAGCCCGTCAGCGCATCTGCCGAGCAGATCGCCCAATTCCGCACCGCAGTACAGCATGCGAACAATCGCCCGCTACAGCCGCTGAATGGCCGCGTTATCATCGACTAAGGCTATAGGGAAGACTTCACCGCCGGTGTCATGGCCGGTGGTGAACCAGACCGCTTTACACCAAAACCCTTACCACGCAACTTCAACGTAATTGTGCCTATTCTCAACGGAATACCCTGATAAATGCCCTGAAATACTGTCAATATCCAGCTGAATCGAGACTCATTACAGATAAAATTCTGTTGTGTGGGGAATATTTTATTGCACGCAAATTAACCATATTTCGTCAACTCATTGTTAAATATATATAATATTTTTATAGATCCTGACGAGGTGCATTTTTATTGCCAAATAGCGCCTGATTGGTCAAAGTTTGGCCTTTCATCTCAACGCAAAAATGCGTAATATACGCGCCCTTGCGGACACAGTATGGTTACTCTTTGTCTATGCGCATTGGACACCACCAGCTTACAAATTGCTTGATTGCGGCCCCGATGGCCGGCATTACAGATCGCCCATTTAGAGCCCTATGTCATGCAATGGGTGCTGGGATGGCTGTATCCGAAATGCTCTCCTCCAATCCGGAGGTGTGGCGGACGGATAAGTCGCGTCTGCGTATGGTCCATAGTGATGAACCAGGGATCCGTTCCGTGCAGATTGCCGGATGTGATCCAGATGATATGGCCGCTGCGGCGCGTATTAACGTGGCCAGTGGCGCACAAATCATCGACATCAATATGGGTTGCCCGGCCAAGAAAGTGAACCGGAAGCTTGCAGGGTCTGCATTGTTGCAGTACCCGGATCTGGTTAAACAGATCCTCCACGCGGTAGTTAACGCTGTGGATGTGCCGGTAACACTTAAGATTCGCACCGGCTGGGAACCAGAACACCGTAACTGTGTAGAGATTGCCCAACTGGCCGAAGACTGTGGTATACAGGCCCTGACGATTCATGGCCGAACCCGTGCCTGCCTGTTCAACGGCAACGCGGAGTACGACAGCATTCGGGCAGTTAAGCAGAGTGTTTCCATTCCGATTATCGCGAATGGCGACATTACTGACCCGCATAAAGCCAGAGCAGTGCTCGACTACACTGGGGCTGATGCCCTGATGATAGGCCGCGCTGCTCAGGGGAGACCCTGGATCTTCCGGGAAATCCAGCATTATCTGGACACTGGGGAACTGCTGCCCCCTCCGCCGCTTGGCGAGGTTAAGCGTTTGTTGATAGGGCATATTCGGGAATTGCACGGCTTTTACGGCCAAGGCAAGGGATTCCGGATTGCTCGTAAGCACGTATCCTGGTATCTCCAGGAGCACGCCCCGAATGACCAGTTTCGGCGCACATTCAACGCCATAGAGGATGCCAGCGAACAGCTGGAGGCGTTGGAGGCATATTTCGAAAATCTTGCGTAACAAAAAAGAGCTGACAGAACTATGTTCGAACAACGCGTAAATTCTGACGTACTGACCGTTTCTACCGTGAACTCACAGGACCAAGTGACTCAAAAGCCTCTGCGTGACTCGGTGAAACAAGCACTGAAGAACTATTTTGCTCAACTGAACGGTCAAGACGTTAACGATCTGTATGAGCTGGTATTGGCTGAAGTTGAACAGCCACTGTTGGACATGGTGATGCAATACACCCGTGGCAACCAGACCCGTGCCGCCCTGATGATGGGCATCAACCGTGGTACGCTGCGTAAGAAATTGAAAAAATACGGCATGAACTGATACTAGTCAGTTTGCATGTTGAAAAGGCGCAACCTCGCAAGAGGCGGCGCCTTTTTCTTATTGGGTCTTCTGCCAAAGTGATGTCAATGCGAATGAGAATATTCGCATGCCACTCCTCCTTATCAGGCCGTATTCTGTGTTACAATATACATTCTTGGAGCCGCCTTCGCGGGCCTACAGCATCCCTCCGAAGCCTGATAGCAGCGCGAACCGCCCTTCGAGTGTAAAGATTTAGTCAATTATGGAATCTGGCTAAACGATAGTGATGTCTGGGTGTCTGAGTGGTCGTATCGCAATTGAGGGGATCCTTGTGCGTTACAGGTTGCTGCCCCTAATTAATGCATAAATGAGTTCATATGAAGCGTCCGCAAAAATTCAAAATGGCCCTGCTGCATCCGCGCTACTGGTTTACCTGGTTCGGCCTGGCCTTTCTGTTCTTACTGGTTCAACTCCCCTACCCGGTGCTGCACAAGCTCGGTATGTGGATGGGCCGCACCTCGATGCGATTCCTGAAGCGCCGGGTTTCCATTACTCGTCGTAACCTGGAACTGTGCTTCCCGGACATGGACGTGGCGCAGCGCGAACGCAAAGTGATAGGCAACTTCGAATCCCTCGGCATGGGCCTGCTGGAAACCGGTATGGCCTGGTTCTGGTCAGATAAACGCGTCAAACGCTGGTTCAACGTTTCCGGTATCAATCATCTGAAAGCAGCCCAGCAGAATCAACGCGGCGTGCTGGTGATTGGCGTGCACTTTATGTCGCTGGAATTGGGTGGCCGTGCCATGGGCCTGTGTCAGCCGATGATGGCGATGTACCGCCCGCACAACAATAAAGCAATGGAATGGGCACAAACCAAAGGCCGTATGCGTTCCAACAAGGCCATGCTCGATCGCAAAGACCTGCGCGGCATGGTTCAGGCTCTTAAACGCGGTGAAGCCGTGTGGTTCGCTCCGGACCAAGACTACGGCCCACGTGGCAGCGTATTTGCTCCGCTGTTCGCCGTCGATCAGGCCGCTACCACCAGCGGGACCTATATGCTGGCACGCCTGGCCAAACCTGCGCTGGTGCCGGTGGTGCTGATCCGTCGCGAGAAAGGCCGTGGTTATGATCTGCTGATCCAACCGGCACTGGAAAATTACCCGATCAGCGACGAGATCGCTGCCGCGGCTTACATGAATAAAGTGGTTGAGAAAGAGATTATGCGCGCGCCAGAGCAATACATGTGGCTGCATCGTCGCTTCAAAACCCGGCCGGCCGGCGCCCCGTCGCTGTACTGAGCCCACCCCCAAACCAAGCCCGGCCAACGCCGCAATGCCGTTCACTTA
>NZ_MCGS01000050.1:0-55082 GCF_002607755.1 Serratia sp. BW106 | reverse complement strand
TTAACTGATCGGCATTGCGGCTAGCCGGGCTTTTTTGTGCCTGAAATTCGGCGTTATGGCGCAACGGCGGCGAAGTCCGGTGCCGGGCAGCTATAGCCAAACTTGTTGGCCCAGGGGTAACGAGTCCCGGTGTTGATATAGCGCTGGTACAACGCCTGACCGGTTTTTGCATCACGTTTGATCACCCAACCGGCGGCATTACACAGCACGGCAGCATAGGCCTGGCTTTTAGGCGGCAACAAATCGGCCGCCTGCTGGGCCAGTGTGACGGCCTGCCAACGATAATGCAGGAAGCGATTATCCTGCGGTGGCAATGCCGCTTTGGCCCGCGCGGCCTCTGCGCTGCTGATCCAGCTCTTATGCTTCAATTCACGGGTATCAAAGGCATCCCCCAGATAGGAATAGCCCGCGTCATAAATCGCGTAATCCGGCGTCATTTCATAACCGGTGAAGGTTAACCCCTGGGTGCGCAGCAGCGTTGCCGCCTGATAGTAGGCTTGGGCGCGCGCCAGTTTATCGGTGGTTTTGTCCTGAGCCGTTTTCAGCTTATCGGCGTACTGTTGCGCCACCTGGCGATAGTTAGGGATGTCAAAATAACCCATGGCCTCTTGAGGACGTCCGGCGCGCATCAGCCGCCGCGCCAGCAGTTCGCGCAATTGCACTTCCGGCGTGAGGGGCTGGCCGTTGTATTCGTCCGGATTGACCGGTTTCAGCGGCGTGGTCGGCGCAGGCGCATGCTTATCGACAAAGCCTTTCAGTTCGTCGACGGTCAGCACCCGTTCGGCCACGTCGGCGACGTCCGCCCAATAAAGCGCTTTGCCGCGATACAGGAAATCCATCGCCTGCAGATAGTCACCGCGATCCAACGCCAGGATCGCCTGTTCCCCGGCCACCCGACACTCGGGGACGATAGTTTCCGGCGTAAAGTCGGCATTGCGCTGCTCACCCCAGCTTTCACTGGATGGGAAAGCGGCCGCCGCTTTGGCGTAGTCTGCAGTCGCGGCCTTAACATCACCGTCACGCAGCGCCATCTTGGCGCGTAGCCACCAGGCCAGGCCGCTGTCACCGGCGTGTTTCAGCAGGCTGGCCGCCATCGGATATTGTCCGGCGCGGTAAGCCAATGCCGCTAATCGATCGCTGCCGCTGAAGCCGCTTTTCACCGAGGCATCCAACAGCGTCAGAATTTGGCTGACGATCTGCGTTGAGCGGCTGCTGGTGCCGTCGGTGTCGGCCATTTGCAGATTACTGCTGCGGGCGAACAGTTCGATGGTCACCAGCTGTTGGATCAGCGGATCGGCAATCGCCTGTTTTAGCACCTCGAAGTGGTCAGGGTTGACCAGATAACTGGAGACGTACTGCAGCGACAGTCCACCCTCTTGATCGCCCTGTGCCGCCTGCTGCGCATACAGCCGCGCCGCTTGAGTGACGTCATTCAGCCACAGGTGAATACGTGCCTGTTGCCCCAGGCTGCTCAGCGCCAGCTGATCCGGATCGGCCGTGCCGGTTTTCACTCGCTCAATCACCTGCTGGAAAGCCGCCAGCGCTTGCTCCAGCTGTGGTTTCGCCGGGTGTTTAACTACCGTGGTCGCCGCGCCGTTCTCGTTCTCTGGCGTGCCATGGTCGTTCATCAGCAACCGACCCAGTGAGTACTGCGCCCGCAGCCCCCAGTCGCCCTGCTCTGCGGTGGGCAGTGCCAGCACCTGTTTAAAGTATTCGCCGGCACGTGGATCTTCACCGGCAAAAGCTACGGCGCCCAATTGGTAAAGGCGCGCAGCGTCAGACAGCCCCTGGGTATTGACCGCATCGGCTTCCTCAACCGTTTTGGCGGCGCGCATTTTGCCAATGATGATGGTCTCCGGCGGCTGCGGCATGGGTTTCGGCGGCATAGGCGGCGGTGGCGCTTTCCATAACGGCAGCTGTTTATCCACGGCGACCAGGCGGCCGGCTTCAAAGGCAAAGTTGCCCTCCGGCATGTACAGCAGCGTGCCATTGCGATCGACCAGCAACCGGTTAGGGAAATCCGGCCCGCAGGCGTAACCGTTAATCGGCATCGCTAACGCTGAGCCGATCAGTGCAGCCAGTGGAAGGGTGCGAGTATTAAGGTGTGACAAGGGTGCCTCCTGGCGTCAGTTGTTGGCAGCGTAGCCAGCCCAGTGGCCGGGATTGCCCGGCGCGTAGTTGGTCGCCGCTAATCAGGACAAAGCGTTGCCGTTGAGGCTCACTTTCCAGCCGGTAATTGCCCGCGGCATCCCCCGCCAGGCACTCGCTGGCGGTGATGACGATTTCATGGGGCAGCGGGGCGTCAACCGGCCCGTTATTATGAATTATCAGATCATTCAACCCATTTTGCTGTGGCTGAGGGCTAAATTTTACCTGCCAGTTGACGCTGAGCGGCCGGTTTTCTATCACCGCCCGCAGCGTAGCCAGCGACCAGGCACGACGATCTTCCGCCAGCGGTAGCCGGAACCAGATAATGCCACGCAGGTGCGGTATGGCCTGCGCGTTCAGCTGATGCAGAAAATCAGCCACCTGTTGCGGCGCGACCGTCAGCTCGCGTGAGGTGCCTGCGACGCGCAGCGAGGCTTCGCTTTCAACCTGTGCACCTTGCGCATCAGACCCCACCAGACCCATGCCATAGGCGGGCAATGCCACCCGGAAGGGTTTTGGCGTGATTTTCGCGTACTGTTTTATCCAGCGCAGTGCCAACGGGCCGGAAAATAACCCTTGCAGAGGAGACAGCACCGCATGCACCTGCAGTACCGAACTGTCCACCTGTTGTAATACACCCGGCAACGCCGCGGAGCCGATCCAGGCCGGTAAGGCGGTAATGCCCAGTTGCAGTGAGTGAGGGAGCTGTTGACGCAGTTGCTGGAGGAAATGCTGATAATCAGGCAGACGTGCGGTGGCGGCGTCATGGTCTATTTCAACGCCGACGACCTGCAGCCCGGCGGCCTGCCACTGCTGTACCTGCTTTAGCAGGCGCTGGCGAATGGCGGGCTCATCCAACTGCGCCAGTTGTCCGTCCAGACGAGCCACTAACCACAGCGGGCGGCCATCTTGTTTCAGTAACGGCAGATTGACCGGGATCTCACGCCAGCCTTCACGCGGATGCACCTGCAAACCCAGCACCCGCAATGCAGGGAACAGATCGCGGCTTTGCGCCAACGCCACTGCATGTTGCGGCGTCCAGACCCGTTGCCAGACGTAGACCTGGTTATCCCAGGGCTGCGGTAACTGCAGTGCCTGCTGACGGCCGCCGAACCAGGCGAGCGATGCCAGGGCCAGCATTAATAACGCCATTAGCCTGCGTTTCATTGCTGCCAGAGTTCGCCTTGCTGTGTGAACCCGCAGGCGCGCATAAAGTTATCCACCTCACCGCGTTCGCGTGGCGTCAGACCGGCGGTAGAAAGCTGCCAGTGCGTTATCTGCGGCAGTTGGCGCTGGGCGTCCTGTACCAGATACAGCCCGACACCGCGGCGGCGCGTCACTTCGCGCACCAGTAAATCCTGCAACTTGGCGTGATCACCATTCAGCTCGATTTTCACCGCGCCCAGCAGGCGTTCGTTGAAGCGAGCGGCAAACAGCGCTTTATCGCCGCCCAGCCAGCTTTCCCACTGTTCCGGCTGCTGATGCGGCCAGATTTTGCCAAGGTCGATAAGGTCTTGTGGGGACAGCGTGGTTAATCGCTCAATGGTCAGTTTCATGCAGGATTTCCGAACGGCTAATCGATGCCGACAGTGTAATAGATCTTGCGCAGAGCGATGTGTAAGTTTTTCTGTACGATTACTGGGCGAAATGTTTTTTGCAAGACGCATTTTCCGAGTAAATATGTAGTGAATCGATCGAGAACCAGCATAACACGCTGCGCCTGATGCTAAACAGCGCAGATTTAATCCGGATTTTATGCTGTTTACACCGCTTGTTCCTGATTGTGCAAGTTGATTTGCAGCAGAAAATTCCTGTTTAATGGCATGAAAAATAAAGTCTTATTAGAAAATATTGCCATGAAAACACCTAAATCATTATTACTTATGAATAAAAGCAGTAAATAAGGGTCAGGTGCAGGCAAACACAACAGGTACGTTCACAACGACAGATGGGGATTTGCGGATGAAATTAACAAAAGGTAAGGCGCTGTTGGCAGGTTGTATCGCGATGGCTATCGGGCATGCGGCAATGGCCAAAGACATTAAGGTTGCGATCGTCGGGGCGATGTCAGGGCCGGTCGCACAGTATGGTGACATGGAGTTCACCGGTGCCCGTCAGGCGATTGCCGACATCAATGCCAAGGGCGGTATCAAGGGCGATAAGCTGGTCGCCGTGGAATACGATGACGCCTGTGACCCGAAACAGGCGGTAGCGGTGGCCAACAAGGTGATCAACGACGGTATCCGCTATGTGATTGGCCACCTGTGCTCTTCCTCGACGCAGCCGGCTTCCGATATTTATGAAGATGAAGGCGTGATCATGATTACCCCGGCGGCCACCAACGCCGATCTGACCACCCGCGGCTACAAGATGATCATGCGCACCACCGGCCTGGACTCCGATCAGGGCCCGACGGCGGCCAAATACATTCTCAGTGAGATCAAACCCAAGCGCATTGCGGTGATCCACGATAAACAACAGTACGGCGAAGGTCTGGCGCGCTCGGTGCGTGACAGCCTGAAAAAACAGGGTACCGACGTGGTGATGTTTGAAGGCATCACCGCCGGCGATAAAGATTTCTCCACTCTGGTGGCGCGTCTGAAGAAAGAGAACGTCGATTTCGTTTACTTCGGCGGTTACTACCCGGAAATGGGTCAGATCCTGCGCCAGGCCAAACAGGCCGGCCTGACCACCCGCTTTATGGGGCCAGAGGGTGTGGGCAACTCCTCACTGTCTAACATCGCCGGTGCCGCTTCTGAAGGCATGCTGGTGACCTTGCCGAAACGCTACGATCAGGTTCCGGCCAACAAACCTGTCGTGGATGCGTTGAAAGCCAAGAAACTGGATCCGACCGGTCCGTTCGTCTGGACGACTTACGCCGCACTGCAATCTCTGACCACCGGGATGGAGCGCAGCGGCAGCCAGGAGCCGGCCGACATCGTCAAGGATCTGAAAACCGGCAAGCCGGTGGACACCGTGATGGGGCCGCTGAGCTGGGATGACAAAGGCGATCTGAAAGGCTTCGAGTTCGGCGTGTTCGAGTGGCATGCAGACGGCACATCAACACCGATTAAATAAGCCATAATCATCAGGGTAGGGCGCAGTTCTGCTGCGCCCGCGGGCCGGTTCGCCGGCTCCGTATCCCTTTACCTGAATGATCTTCGCGTTCAGGTTTCGCAGCCAAGGGTTAGAGTATGTCAGAGCAGGTTCTCTATTTTCTGCAGCAGATGTTCAACGGCGTCACGTTGGGCAGCACCTATGCATTGATCGCCATCGGTTACACCATGGTCTACGGCATCATCGGCATGATCAACTTCGCCCACGGCGAGGTGTATATGATCGGCAGCTATGTCTCCTTTATTGTTATCGCCGCCCTGATGATGGTGGGTATCGACGTTAGCTGGCTGCTGATTGGCGCCGGTTTCCTGGTGTCGATCGTCATTGCCAGTGCCTACGGCTGGAGTATTGAGCGAGTGGCCTACAAGCCGGTGCGCAACTCCAAACGTCTGATCGCGCTGATCTCCGCCATCGGGATGTCGATATTTCTGCAAAACTACGTCAGCCTGACGCAGGGTTCGCGCGATCTGGCGCTGCCAAGCCTGGTCACCGGCCAGTGGGTGTTGGGTGAAAGCAACGGCTTTGCCGCCACCATCACCACCATGCAGTTGATTATCTGGGTCGTCACCTTCCTGGCGATGCTGGCGCTGACGATATTTATTCGTTACTCGCGCATGGGCCGCGCTTGCCGTGCCTGCGCGGAAGATTTGAAGATGGCCAGCCTGCTGGGTATCAATACCGATCGGGTAATCTCGCTGACCTTCGTGATTGGCGCAGTGATGGCGGCGGTGGCCGGCGTGCTGTTGGGCCAGTTCTACGGGGTGATCAACCCGTACATCGGTTTTATGGCCGGTATGAAAGCCTTTACCGCGGCCGTGCTGGGCGGCATCGGCAGCATTCCCGGCGCAATGATTGGCGGCCTGGTACTGGGCGTGGCGGAAGCGCTGACCTCAGCCTACCTGAGCACCGAATATAAAGACGTGGTGTCGTTCGCGCTGTTGATCGTGGTGTTGCTGATCATGCCAACCGGCATCCTTGGGCGTCCGGAGGTTGAGAAGGTATGAAACTCAATCTGCTCAATGCGTTGATCGCCACCCTGGTGCTGTTTGTGATGGCTTCATTCCTGATGGGGATGCAGCTGAGTCTCGACGGCACCAAACTGGTGGTGCATGGCGCGGCGGAAGTCCGCTGGATGTGGATCGGCATTGGCTGCGTCATCGTGTTCTTCTTCCAGTTACTGCGCCCGCTGATGCAGCAGGGGCTGAAAAAAATCTCCGGCCCTTCATTCGTGTTACCTAGCTTTGATGGCACCACCGCGCGTCAGAAGCTGCTGGCCGCGGCGATCATTGTTGCCGCCGTCGCCTGGCCGTTTCTGGTGTCGCGTGGCACGGTGGATATCGCCACCCTGACGCTGATCTACGTGATGCTGGGTCTGGGCCTGAACGTGGTGGTTGGGCTGTCCGGGCTGCTGGTGCTGGGTTACGGCGGCTTTTACGCCATCGGCGCTTACACCTACGCGCTGCTGAACCACTACTATGGTCTGGGTTTTTGGGAAAGCCTGCCGCTGGCGGGCATAGTCACCGCCATCTTTGGTTTCCTGCTCGGTTTCCCGGTGCTGCGACTGCGCGGCGACTACCTGGCGATTGTGACGCTGGGCTTCGGTGAGATCGTGCGCATCCTGCTGCTGAACAATACCGAGATCACCGGCGGGCCGAACGGTATCAGCCAGATCCCGAAACCGACCTTCTTTGGGCTGGAGTTCAACCGCAGCCTGCGTGACGGCGGCTGGGACACCTTCCATAACTTCTTTGGTCTGAAATACGATCCGAGCGATCGCATCGTGTTTTTGTACCTGGTGGCACTGCTGTTGGTGGTGCTGACGTTGTTTGTGATTAATCGTCTGCTGCGCATGCCGCTGGGCCGTGCCTGGGAAGCGCTGCGCGAAGATGAAATCGCCTGCCGTTCACTGGGCCTTAACCCGACCAAAATCAAACTGACCGCCTTCACCATCAGCGCCGCCTTCGCCGGGTTTGCCGGCACGCTGTTTGCTGCGCGTCAGGGCTTTGTCAGCCCGGAATCCTTTACCTTCGTCGAGTCGGCCTTCGTGTTGGCGATTGTGGTATTGGGTGGCATGGGGTCACAGTTTGCAGTGATCCTGGCGGCTATTCTGCTGGTGGTATCGCGCGAACTGATGCGTGATCTGAACGAATACAGCATGTTGTTGCTGGGTGCCCTGATGGTGTTGATGATGATTTGGCGGCCGCAGGGGCTGCTGCCGATGAAACGGCCACAGCTCAAACTGAAAGCGGCAGATATCCACGCGGGCAAGGGAGAGCAGGCATGAGTGTGCAACCTTTGCTGAAGGTCGAAGGGCTGTCGATGCGTTTCGGCGGCCTGCTGGCGGTCAATAACGTGGCGCTGGAGCTGAATGAAGGCGAAATTGTTTCGCTGATTGGCCCGAACGGTGCCGGAAAAACCACGGTGTTTAACTGCCTGACCGGCTTCTACCGCCCGACTGGTGGCACCATCAAACTGCGCGAACGTCACCTGGAAGGGTTGCCCGGCCAGACGATTGCTCGCATGGGCGTGGTGCGGACTTTCCAGCACGTGCGGCTGTTTCGTGAAATGACGGTGATCGAAAACCTGTTGGTCGCGCAGCATCAGCATCTGAAAAGCGGCGTCTTCGCCGGCCTGCTAAAAACGCCGGCTTTCCGTCGCGCCGAAGCCGATGCGTTGGATCGTGCTGCGGTGTGGTTGCAACGGGTTGGCCTGCTGGAGATGGCTAACCGCTCGGCGGGTAACCTGGCTTACGGGCAACAGCGGCGGCTGGAGATTGCACGCTGCATGGTCACCCGGCCGGAACTGCTGATGCTGGACGAGCCGGCGGCGGGGCTGAACCCGAAGGAAACCGACGAGCTGGACCACCTGATTGTCGAACTGCGTAATCAGCATAAGGTGTCGGTACTGTTGATTGAACACGACATGAAGCTGGTGATGGGCATTTCCGACCGCATCTACGTGGTGAACCAGGGTACGCCGCTGGCGCAGGGCACCCCGGCAGAAATCCGTAACAACCCGGACGTGATCCGGGCCTATCTGGGCGAATAATTTATGTTGTCATTTAATCAGGTATCCGCCCATTACGGCAAAATCCAGGCGCTGCATCAGGTCAGCCTGAACATTAAGCAGGGCGAGATAGTCACGCTGATCGGCGCTAACGGAGCCGGTAAAACCACGCTGCTCGGCACGCTGTGCGGGGAACCTCGCGCCAGCGAAGGCAGCATCACCTTCCTCGATCAGGACATCACCCAGTGGCAGACCTCGCGCATCATGCGTGAGGCGGTGGCTATTGTGCCAGAAGGGCGGCGGGTGTTCTCGCGCATGACGGTGGAAGAGAATCTGGCGATGGGCGGTTTTTTTGCCGACCGTCAGCAGTATCAGCAACGCATCGAGCGGGTGTTCGAGCTGTTCCCACGCTTGCTGGAACGCCGTGCTCAGCGCTCCGGCACGATGTCCGGCGGTGAGCAACAGATGTTGGCGATCGGTCGTGCGCTGATGAGCCAACCAAAGTTACTGTTGCTCGACGAACCCTCCCTGGGGCTGGCACCGATCATTATTCAACAGATTTTTGACATCATTCAGCAACTGCGCGAAGAGGGAATGACCATCTTCCTGGTGGAGCAAAACGCCAATCAGGCGCTGAAACTGGCAGATCGTGGTTATGTACTGGAAAACGGCCGCGTGGTGTTGGAAGATACGGGAGCCGCATTGTTAGCAAACGAAGCAGTTAGGTCGGCATATCTGGGCGGCTGAAATACCCGTCGTCTTTCAAGCTACAGCGTTGTTAACTGCACTCGCTTACCCCAGTCACTTACTAAAGTAAGCTCCTGGAGGATAAGCGAGTTGGTCGCCTGGCTGTAACTGGAAATCCATAGGGTATTAGAGGGAATTTACCGATAAAGGTAACTCAGGCTGCACCTGCATTTTTAACGATTACGAGAAGAAGAAGAAATGAACACAGAAGGGTTACTCGCGCAGCGCATCGTAAAAGTAAAAAGCTCGGCAATCCGTGAATTGCTCAAGCACAGTAAGATGGAAAACGTCATTTCGCTGGCGGGCGGCATCCCCTCTGATGCCCTGTTTGATTTCGAAGGTTTGAGCATCGCTACCCATCAGGCGATCACCGAGCAGCCGAAAAGCGCCTTCCAGTATGGTCTGACCGAAGGCAGCCCGGTGCTGCGTGAGCGCATTTGTGAGCTGTGCGCCCAGCGTGGTGTTTCTGCCACCGCCGAAGAAGTGATGGTGACAGCAGGATCTCAGCAGGCGCTGGATCTGGTGATGCGTGCCATCGTCAACCCGGGCGACGTGTTTGTGGTGGAGCGTCCGACCTATCTGGCGGCGTTACAGACGCTGGAGCTGGCGGAAGCCAACATCATGTCGGTGTCGTCCGACAGCGATGGCATGGTGGTCGAAGAACTGGCCGAGCTACTGAAAACCCAGCGTATCAAGGGCGTGTATGTGGTGCCGAACTTTGGCAACCCGAGCGGTATCACCCTGAGTGCAGCCCGTCGCGAGCTGTTGGTGAAGCTGGCCGCAGAGCACAATTTCCTGATCATCGAAGATGACCCGTACGGCGAGCTGCGCTTTACCGAAGAGCGCCACGCCACGCTGCACCAGATTTCGCAGCAGGTGCTGGGCCATACCGATAACATTATCTACACCTCGACCTTCTCCAAGATCCTGGCGCCGGGCCTGCGTCTGGGCTGGGCAATTCTGCCGCCGTTCCTGCTGCACAAAGTGGCGATCATCAAGCAGGCGGCGGATCTGCACGCCAGCGCGCTGTCGCAGAGCATCGTAGAATGTTACCTGGGGCTGGATCGTCTGCCGACGCAGATCGAAAAGATCCGCGCAGCCTACAAGCAAAAAGGTGAGATCCTGGCCGGGCTGGTGGAGCAAGAGCTGGGCGACCACATCAGCTTTGATATGCCGAAGGGCGGTATGTTCCTGT
The DNA here is from genome assembly GCF_002607755.1 of Serratia sp. BW106. Taxonomy (NCBI): domain Bacteria; kingdom Pseudomonadati; phylum Pseudomonadota; class Gammaproteobacteria; order Enterobacterales; family Yersiniaceae; genus Serratia; species Serratia sp. BW106. The sequence goes on along the minus strand of NZ_MCGS01000050.1, from coordinate 44,869 downwards.
GGGCGCGTTTCCGTCAGCCGTTCAATGCCACCGAATGGCTGAAAACCACTCTGCAGCAGGGCGTGGTCTTCGTGCCGGGGGAATACTTCTTCTCTGACAATCCGGATCGCTCGACCTTCCGCCTGTCGTTCGCTACCGCCACTGAACAGCAGATGCAAGAAGCCGTTGCCCGCCTGCGTCGTTCACTGTAATTCCCACGGCGGCGGGGCACTTTTCCCCGTCGCCGACATCAAACCGCAATCTGCACTTCACTCTCCCGTCATATGGCTGTCATCTGACGGTTATATTTCTGTCATCCGAGCATGGCATGTTATCCCCGTCATCTTTCAAGCCGCAGCGTTGTTGCCTGCCCTGATGTTTCCCTGTCACTTAGTTAACTAAGCTCCGAGGGATCCATCAGGTTGCCGCCTGGCTGCAACTTGAAAGCTATAGGGGAACACTTCCGAACAAGAATTGATTCTTTTCGCTCACGCGCTTATTACACCAGCTTTTTTCAGGAGTTAGGCATGCTCACCTACGCTATTCGCAAAACTACGCTGTGCGTCGCGTTGACCCTGGCGGTCAGCACTCAGGCACTGGCGGCGACCGAGATCCCGTTCTGGCATTCGATGGAAGGTGAATTGGGTAAAGAAGTGGATTCCCTGGCGGACCGCTTTAACCAGTCGCACACCGACGTCAAAATTGTCCCGGTTTATAAAGGTAACTACGAACAGAGCCTGGCGGCGGGCATTGCGGCCTATCGCTCCGGTAAAGCACCCGCGATCCTGCAGGTGTACGAGGTGGGTACGGCAACCATGATGGCCAGCAAGGCAATCAAGCCGGTGTATGAGGTGTTTAAAGACGCCGGTATCAACTTTGACGAGTCGGTATTCGTGCCGACGGTGTCCGGTTACTACACCGATAACAAGAGCGGGCACCTGCTGTCCCAGCCGTTCAACAGCTCCACCCCGGTGCTGTATTACAACAAAGATGCGTTTAAAAAAGCCGGTTTGAACCCGGACCAGCCGCCAAAAACCTGGCAGGAACTGGCGGCGGATACCGCCAAACTGCGCGAGGCCGGCATGAAGTGCGGCTACGCCAGCGGTTGGCAGGGCTGGATCCAGCTCGAGAACTTCAGCGCCTGGCACGGGGTGCCATTCGCTACGGAAAACAACGGCTTTGGCGGTACCAGCGCCAAGCTGGAGTTCAACAAGCCGTTGCAGGTCAAGCATATCCAACTGCTGGAAGAGATGAACAAGAAGGGTGACTTCACCTATTTCGGCCGTAAAGATGAATCCACCGAGAAGTTCTACAGCGGTGACTGCGCCATTACTACCGCATCATCCGGCTCACTGGCGGATATCAAACACTACGCCAAATTCAACTACGGCGTGGGCATGATGCCGTATGACGCCGACGCCAAGAATGCGCCGCAGAACGCCATCATCGGGGGTGCCAGCCTGTGGGTGATGAATGGCAAAGATGCCGCCACCTACAAGGGGGTCGCCGAGTTCCTGCAGTATCTGGCGCAGCCGGAAATTGCCGCCGAATGGCACCAAAAGACCGGCTATCTGCCGATCACCACCGCCGCTTACGATCTGACCAAGCAACAGGGCTTCTACGACAAGAACCCGGGCGCCGATGTGGCGACACGTCAGATGCTGAACAAGCCGCCGTTAGCGTTCACCAAAGGCCTGCGCCTGGGCAATATGCCGCAGATCCGTACTGTGGTGGATGAAGAGCTGGAGGGTGTGTGGACCGGCAAGAAAACGCCACAGCAGGCACTGGACGCTGCCGTACAGCGCGGTGACGTGTTACTGCGTCGCTTCGAATCCCAGACCAAGTAGCGTCAACCGGGACTCCGTTCCGGCGAACGACACCGATCCACCCCCTCTCCCCTGGGAGAGGGCCGGGGAGAGGGGCTCAGTCAGCCCTCTCCCCACATTAACGGTTAACCCCTATGTCATCTTCCCGTCCCGGTTTCGGCTGTAGCTGGCTGCCCTACGTATTGGTGCTGCCGCAACTGTTGATCACCGCAATCTTCTTCCTGTGGCCCGCCGGCGAGGCACTGTGGTATTCGGTGCAGAGCCTAGATCCGTTCGGTCTGTCCAGCCAGTTTGTCGGGCTGGATAACTTTACCCAGCTGTTCCAGGACCCTTACTACCTCGATTCGTTTTACACCACGCTGATCTTCAGCTTCCTGGTGGCGGGGATTGGGTTGGTGGTGTCCCTGTTTTTCGCCGCGCTGGTGGACTACGTGCTGCGCGGCAGCCGAATTTACCAGACGCTGATGATCCTGCCTTATGCGGTGGCCCCTGCGGTGGCGGCGGTGCTGTGGATTTTCCTGTTTAACCCTGGTCTGGGGTTGATTACCCATTTCCTCAGCGGCTTGGGCTACAACTGGAACCACGCGCAGAACAGCGGGCAGGCGATGTTCCTGGTGGTGCTGGCTTCGGTATGGCAGCAAATCAGCTATAACTTCCTGTTTTTCCTGGCGGCATTACAGTCCATTCCGCGCTCGCTGGTGGAAGCGGCGGCCATCGACGGTGCCGGGCCAGTGCGGCGTTTCTTCAATCTGGTGTTGCCGTTGATCACGCCGGTGAGCTTCTTCCTGCTGGTGGTGAATCTGGTGTACGCCTTCTTCGATACCTTCCCGGTGATCGATGCCGCGACCGGCGGCGGGCCGGTACAGTCCACGACCACGCTGATCTACAAGATCTACCGTGAAGGCTTTGCCGGTCTGGACTTGTCCAGCTCCGCAGCGCAGTCGGTGATCCTGATGCTGTTGGTGATTGGCCTGACGGTGATCCAGTTCCGTTTTGTCGAACGTAAGGTGCGCTACCAATGATTGAGAACCGACGCGGGCTGGATATCTTCAGCCACGTAATGCTGATTATCGGCGTGCTGGTGGTGCTGTTCCCGCTGTACGTGGCCTTTGTCGCCGCCACGCTGGATGACAAACAGGTGTTCCAGGTGCCGATGACCCTGATCCCGGGCGGCCACCTGTGGGAAAACATCAGCAATATCTGGCAGGGTGGCGTGGGCAACCTCAAGGTGCCGTTTTCGCTGCTGCTGCTGAATAGCGTGATCATGGCGCTGGCGATCACCTTTGGCAAAATCCTGGTGTCGGTGCTGTCGGCCTACGCCATCGTTTACTTCCGTTTCCCGCTGCGCAGCCTGTTTTTCTGGCTGATTTTCCTCACCCTGATGCTGCCGGTGGAAGTGCGTATCTTCCCGACGGTGGAGGTGATCTCCAACCTCAACCTGCTGGACAGTTACACCGGCCTGACGCTGCCGCTGATGGCTTCTGCCACCGCCACCTTCCTGCTGCGCCAGTTCTTTATGACCTTGCCGGACGAACTGCTGGAAGCCGCGCGTATTGATGGCGCGGGGCCGATGCGCTTCTTCTGGGACATCGTGCTGCCGCTGTCGAAAACCAACCTGGCGGCGCTGTTTGTCATCACCTTTATCTACGGCTGGAACCAGTACCTGTGGCCGATCCTGATCACCAGCGACGCCTCAATGGGCACCGCGGTGGCGGGGATCAAAAGCATGATCTCCACCTCCGGCGCGCCGACCCAGTGGAATCAGGTAATGGCAGCGATGATTCTGACTTTAATCCCACCGCTGGCGGTGGTTCTTCTGATGCAGCGCTGGTTTGTACGCGGTCTCGTCGACAGCGAAAAGTAACGAGAGAAATTTTCACATGGCAGGTTTAAAACTACAGGCAGTCACCAAATCTTACGACGGTAAAACGCCGGTGATTAAGCAGATCGATCTCGATGTGGCGGACGGTGAGTTTATCGTGATGGTCGGCCCGTCCGGCTGTGGCAAATCGACGCTGCTGCGCATGGTCGCCGGGCTGGAACGTACCACCAGTGGCGATATTTATATCGATGGTCAACGCGTGACCGATATGGAGCCGAAAGATCGCGGCATCGCGATGGTGTTCCAGAACTACGCGCTGTATCCGCACATGAGCGTGTATGACAACATGGCCTATGGCCTGAAAATTCGCGGCTTTGGCAAACAGCATATCCAACAGCGGGTTGAAGAAGCGGCGCGCATTTTAGAACTGGAACCGCTGTTGCAGCGCAAGCCGCGTGAGCTTTCCGGCGGGCAGCGCCAGCGGGTGGCAATGGGGCGCGCTATCGTGCGTGAACCGGCGGTGTTCCTGTTTGATGAACCCTTGTCCAACCTGGATGCCAAGCTGCGTGTGCAGATGCGTCTGGAATTACAGCAACTGCACCGTCGACTGAAAACCACCAGCCTGTATGTCACGCACGATCAGGTGGAGGCGATGACGCTGGCACAGCGGGTGATCGTGATGAACAAGGGCGTGGCGGAGCAGATTGGTACCCCAAGCGAGGTCTACCAGCGCCCGGCATCGCTGTTTGTTGCCAGCTTTATTGGCTCACCGGCGATGAATCTGTTGCCTGGCACCCTGAGCGCCGACGGCAGCCAACTGCGGCTGGCAGACGGCATGATGCTGAATTTGCCGCAGGCGAAAGCGCAGTGGGGCGGCCGCCCGTTGACGCTCGGTATCCGTCCGGAGCATATTCAACTGACTACCGAGCAACAGGGCGGCGTACCGCTGGTGCTGCAAACGCTGGAGCTGTTGGGCGCAGATAATATGGCGCACGGGCAGTGGGGCGGTCACGGCGTGATTACGCGGCTGTCGCATGAAACTATGCCGGCGGCGGGCAGCACGCTATATTTACAGCTGCCTGCACAGGCACTGCACTTTTTTGATACCGATAGCGGATTACGGATGGAACAATGACCACAGCCTGGCCTTACCCACACATTGTCGCCCACCGTGGCGGCGGTTCTCTGGCGCCGGAAAATACTCTGGCGGCGATCGACGTTGGCGCGCGTCACGGCCACAAAATGATTGAGTTCGACGCCAAACTGGCGCAGGACGGGCAAATTTTTCTGCTGCATGACGATACCCTGGATCGCACCAGCAACGGCTGGGGCGTGGCGGGTGAGTTGCCGTGGGACAAGCTGGTGCAACTGGATGCCGGCAATTGGTATAACTCCGCCTACAAGGGCGAGCGTTTGCCACTGCTGGCCGAGGTGGCGGAACGCTGCCTGCAGCATGGCATGATGGCGAACATTGAAATCAAACCCACCACCGGCAGCGATGACGAAACCGGCCGGGTGGTGGCGTTGGCGGCGCGTCTGCTGTGGCAGGGACAAACCGATCCGCTGCTTTCATCATTCTCGGTTGAGGCACTTGAGGCGGCACAGCGCACGGTGCCGGAGCTGCCACGTGGCCTGCTGCTGGATCAGTGGGATGACAACTGGCCGGCGCTGACCGAACGTCTGGGCTGCGTATCGTTGCACATCAACCACAAAGAGCTGACGGAAGAGCGGGTGGCGGCGCTGAAAGCGGCGGGATTACGTATTCTGGTTTATACCGTTAACCAACCGGCGCGTGCGCGCCTGTTGTTGAACTGGGGCGTTGATTGTATTTGTACTGACCGGATAGATTTGATTGGCCTCGATTTTCCGAATGGTTAACCTGGGTTAAAAATTTGCCGCTGTCCGCTCTACCCTGCTGACAGCGGCTACGATCATCCTCATGGGCGCATCGGCGTAGCCGGCAACGGAGCCTGCGGCACCGAAGGCGTGGTGCGGTTGAACGGGTTACGTGGTTGGTTACCATTTGGCAGCAGTTGCCCGCCGTTCGGCAAATTTGGCTGCAGTTGCTGCTGATTGTTGTCGAACTGCCGCTGTTGTTGCAGGCGGCGCTGATCCAACTGCTGGTTATTCAGCATGCGCTGTTGCTGCGCTTGCTGATTGCGTTGGTTGAAAAACTGCTGTTGCGAGCTGAGCTCGGTGACGCCGTTGGCTGCGGTGGCCAACCCGGACAGCAGCAACAGGCCGTAGAGCAGGTGATAACGCTTCATGATCTTTACCTCCGTTTTCTATTAAGACTAACTCACCGGTGAAATTTTGCCGACAGTTTGTATTTTGCACAGATGTAAACCGCCTTTTCGTCACGACCTTTCCTGCCTTCCGTTACAATCGCCCTTTGTGAATTTTTAGGGTGAACCCATCGTGCTACTTCTGGTGATTACTACCATTCTGTGGGCGTTCTCTTTCAGCCTGATTGGCGAATATCTGGCGGGTCAGGTCGACAGCTGGTTTTCGGTGCTGATGCGTATCGGCCTGGCGGCATTGGTGTTCCTGCCGTTCCTGCGCTGGCGCAATATCAAACCGAAAGTGATCCTGATGTACATGCTGGTGGGGGCCTGTCAGCTCGGCATCATGTATCTGTTCAGCTTCCGTGCCTACATGTACCTGACGGTACCGGAATTCCTGCTGTTTACCGTGCTGACACCGCTGTACGTCACGCTGATTTATGATTTGATCAGCGGCCAGCGTCTGCGCTGGAGCTACGTATTCAGTGCGCTGCTGGCAGTGCTGGGGGCGGCGATCATCCGTTACCATCAGCTTAGCGAGCATTTCTGGTGGGGATTACTGCTGGTGCAGGCGGCAAACATCAGCTTTGCCATCGGCATGGTCGGTTACAAGCGCCTGATGGAAGTGCACCCGTTGCCGCAACACACCGCGTTCTCCTGGTTCTACCTGGGCGCGTTAGTGGTGGCGGTGGTGGCCTGGTGCCTGTGGGGCAATCCTCAGCAGTTGCCGACCACCAACCTGCAATGGGGCATTCTGGTATGGCTGGGCGTGGTGGCTTCCGGGTTGGGGTATTTCATGTGGAACTACGGTGCAACGCAGGTGGATGCCGGCACGCTTGGCATCATGAATAACATGCATGTGCCCGCCGGGCTGTTGGTGAATCTGGCCATCTGGCAGCAACAACCGCACTGGCCAAGTTTTATTATCGGTGGGGCGGTGATTGTCGCTTCGCTGTGGGTGCATCGTCGTTGGGTGGCACCCAAGATAATCAGTAAATAAACCGGGCCGCCCAAGCGCAGGCAGCCCTGTTTTCAGGGTTGTGAAGCCAGCGGTTTGACGCTGGCAACACCGGCGCTTGGGCGGTCGGCATCACGCACGAAGGGCAGATGATTGCAGGCGTGCTGGCGCGCCGAACGGATAAAGGCTTCGGTTACCGCCTGGCGCTGCTCGCCATCACGTACCGCCGCATACAGACGACTCCACAGGCCATCCCCCAGGGTTTTGGTCACCACCAGCCCCTGGCGTTCAAAACTTTCCACCACCCAATGCGGTAATGCCGCAATCCCCATCCGCGCCGACACCATCTGGATCAGCAGCAGAGTGTTATCGACGTTTTTCAGCGCCGGGCTGATGCCCGCCGGTTGCAGGAAATGACGCCAGATATCCAACCGCTGGCGCTGTACCGGATAAATCATCAGCGTTTCATCGATTAAATCTTCAGGCTCAATGTGCAGCTTGCTGGCTAACGGGTGGTCCGGCGCCAGCACCAACCGTACTTCAAAATCAAACATCGGTGAATAATGCAGACCGCTGCGCGGCAGAATGTCGGAGGTCAGCACCACATCCAGCTCGCCCTGCTGCAATGCCGGCTGCGGGTCAAAGGTGACGCCGGACTTGAAGTCCATCACCACCTGCGGCCAACTCTGCCGGAAGTTATCCAGCGCCGGTGTCAGCCACTGAATACAACTGTGGCATTCAATGGCGATGCGCAACGTGGCTTGATGCGGCTCGTGGCAAGTCTGCAGTGCCTGCTGGATTTGTGGCAGCACCTGCTCCGCCAGCTGTAACAGGATCTCTCCCTGCGCGGTAAAGCGCAGCGGTTGGCTTTTGCGAACGAACAGCTTGAAGCCCAGACGCTGCTCCAGATCGCTGAACTGATGCGACAGAGCAGACTGCGTCTGATGGAGTTGGGCTGCTGCGGCCGCCAGCGAGCCGGTATTGCGCAGAGCCTGCAGCGTCCGTAAGTGTTTCAGTTCGATCATGAGAGTCCTTCACAGTGACAGTGAATAAATTGCGCTTGTGGTTAATACAGTACCTGCGGATTATGGATGTGTAAACATCTGGACGGCTAAATGGGGAATATGACGATGGCAATTTTAAATCACACACTCGGTTTTCCACGCGTTGGGCTACGACGTGAGCTGAAAAAAGCTCAGGAAAGCTACTGGGCAGGTAACTCAACGCAGGAAGAACTACTGGCGGTTGGCCGCGAGCTGCGCGCTCGACATTGGCAACAGCAACAGCAGGCCGGAGTGGATTTAGTGCCGGTCGGCGATTTCGCCTGGTATGACCATGTGTTGACCACCAGCCTGTTGCTGGGCAACGTGCCGGCGCGTCATCAGAATGCGGACGGCTCAATCGATCTGGACACGTTGTTCCGTCTGGGCCGTGGCCGTGCACCGACCGGCGAACCGGCGGCAGCGGCGGAAATGACCAAATGGTTTAACACCAACTACCACTACATGGTGCCTGAATTCCATAAGGGCCAGCAGTTCAAACTGGGCTGGACCCAATTGCTGGACGAAGTTGACGAAGCGCTGGCGCTGGGTCACAAAATCAAGCCTGTACTGCTGGGGCCGGTCACTTATCTGTGGCTGGGCAAAGTGAAGGGTGAGTCGTTTGACCGCCTGTCGCTGCTGAACGATATCCTGCCGGTTTACCAGCAGGTACTGGCCGAACTGGCGAAACGTGGCGTTGAATGGGTGCAGATCGACGAGCCTGCGCTGGTGCTGGAATTGCCGCAGGAGTGGCTGAACGCCTTTAAACCGGCTTATGACGCGCTGCAGGGCCAGGTAAAACTGCTGCTGACCACCTACTTCGACAGCGTTGGCCACAATCTTGACACCCTCCGTGAGCTGCCGGTGCAGGGGCTACACGTTGACCTGGTCGGCGGCCACGACGATATCGAGGTATTGAATAAAGCGCTGCCGAAAGAGTGGCTGCTGTCACTGGGTGTGATCAACGGACGCAACGTCTGGCGCGCCGATCTGAGCAGCTGGTTTGAGCGTTTGCAGCCATTAGTGGGCAGCCGCCCGCTGTGGATCGGGACTTCCTGTTCACTGCTGCACAGCCCAATCGATCTGAGCGTGGAAACCCGCCTGGATGAAGAAGTGAAAAGCTGGTTCGCCTTCGCTCTGCAAAAATGTGCCGAAGTGGCGTTGCTGAGCGCAGCGTTGAATGCCCCGGGCGCAGCAAAACAGGCCGAACTGGACGCCTACAGCGCGCCAATCCGTGCCCGTCGTCAGTCCAGCCGCGTGCATAATGCGCAGGTTGGTCAACGCCTGGCGGCAATTACTGCCCAGGACAGCGAACGTCAGCGTCCTTACGTCGAGCGTGCTCAGGCACAGCGTGAGCGTTTTAACCTGCCGGCCTGGCCGACCACCACTATCGGTTCATTCCCACAGACCACCGAAATCCGTGGCCTGCGTCTGGACTTCAAACAGGGGCGTTTGGACGGCAATAACTACCGCACCAGCATTAGCGAGCACATCAAACAGGCGATCACAGAACAAGAGCGTCTGGGTCTGGACGTATTGGTGCACGGCGAAGCCGAGCGCAACGACATGGTGGAATACTTCGGCGAGAACCTCGACGGCTTCGTCTTCACCCAAAACGGCTGGGTACAGAGCTACGGTTCCCGCTGCGTAAAACCCCCGGTGATCATCGGCGATATCAGCCGCCCGGAAGCCATCACCGTTGAGTGGGCGAAGTATGCTCAGTCACTGACCGACAAGCCGGTAAAAGGCATGTTGACCGGTCCGGTGACCATTCTCTGCTGGTCGTTCCCGCGTGAAGACGTGACCCGTGAAGTGATTGCCAAACAGATCGCCCTGGCACTGCGTGATGAAGTGCAAGATCTGGAAAAAGCCGGTATCGGCATCATCCAGATTGACGAACCGGCACTGCGTGAAGGTCTGCCGTTGCGTCAATCCGACTGGGCTGCTTACCTGAATTGGGCGGTGGATGCGTTCAAACTGAATGCCGCCGTGGCGCAAGACGACACACAGATCCACACCCACATGTGTTACTGCGAGTTCAACGACATCATGGATTCGATTGCCGCGCTGGATGCCGACGTGATCACCATTGAAACTTCACGTTCCGATATGGATCTGTTAGAGGCCTTTAAAGAGTTTGAATATCCAAACGAAATTGGCCCGGGCGTGTATGACATCCACTCGCCAAACGTGCCAAGCGTGGAGTGGATCGAAGCGCTGCTGCGTAAGGCTGCGCAGAACATTCCGGCAGAACGTCTGTGGGTCAACCCGGACTGCGGCCTGAAAACCCGTGGCTGGCCGGAAACCCGTCAGTCGCTGGCCAACATGGTGCTGGCAGCGCAGCGCCTGCGCGAACAGCAGGCCTGATAACCCTATTTTGGTGAGCTGATTCTGGGCGCTTCGGCGCCCTTTTTTATGTCGAGTTTGTTGGCGTTTGCTGCTGATGTCATTTGTTGTTCTTCCCCCGCGTTTTCGTTGTCGCTTTTGGTTATGATCGGCTATCGCTTTACCCCCGATTTGAAGGATTGCTTCGATGAAACACCCGCTTGCAACCTTGCTGGCACCACTGCTTAATGATGTGCAGGGTATTCGGCAGGTGTATTTCGCCGGTAATCAGCAACCGGCACCCGAACTGGCTTATCAGGTGGATTTTCCGCGTCTTGAAATGGTGATCGAAGGTGAACAGGAGATGGCTTGGGAGGGCGGTCAGGGTATCCAGCAACAATTGCTGCTGCCGGGAGATGTGCTGTTTGTTCCGGCGCAAGGGTGGAACAGCCCGCGTTGGCAACGGCCCGTAACCACGCTCAGCCTGTTGTTTGGCAAACAGCAACTGGGGTACAGCCTGGTGGGCTGGGATGGGGAAAATACGCGGCCGTTGGGGAAAGATAACGTGGCGCGTCGTGGCCCTCGTGTGGGGTCATTTATGTTGCAGGCGCTCAACGAACTGGCCTGGCGTCAAAGCGATCAAGCTACCGCACGTTTTCTGACCAAGGGATTGTTGAGCCATGCGCTCGATCTGTTCGGCAGCTCAGTGAAAACCGCTTCCCGCAGCCAGGCTTTGTTCGACGCAGTGCGCTGCCATCTGGAAGAGCATTATCGCGAACCTCTAACCCGTGAGTCGGTAGCTCAGGCATTTTATATCTCGTCAAACTACCTCTCTCACCTGTTTCAAAAAACCGGCGGGGTTGGGTTTAACGAGTATTTAAATCACGTGCGGCTGGAGCAGGCGAAGCATTTGCTTAAACGCTATGACATGAAGGTAAAAGAGGTGGCGCATGCCTGCGGATTTGTCGACAGTAACTATTTCTGCCGCCTGTTTCGCAAAAACACCGAGCGCTCTCCCTCGGAATATCGTGGGCAATACCATAGCGAACTGAAAGCGCGGGACGAGGCGGATTAAACCACCCGGATATGCGTTTGCTGCGGTGGCTTTACGTACCGCACTTAGCGCCTTTTCCGGGGCATGTAAAAAAGTGTTGATGCCGATCTGCACGCAGCGGTGGTGCTCAAAGCGTTCACTTTCCGCCAGCAGGATATCGCTGATTAACAGTACTACGTCGGCCTCAGACAGGTCATTTACCGTCAGCGGATTTTCAATCCCCAGCGCGCCCTGAGTTTCGACTTTCAGCGGCCACTTTTCCTGAGCACAGAGTTTTTCCAACCTTTCGGCAGCCATATAGGTATGGGCAACCCCGCTGACGCAAGCCGTCACGGCTACCAGTTTTATCGCCATAAGATACCCCTTCCTCTGTTATCGCCAGTCATCCACCCATCGTTACCCGGAACCCTGCCTGTTGCGCCATGGCCTGCAACGGCGCGATCTCCTGCTCTGACGGGGGAGCAACATTGCGCAGTGTATATTCACGCCCCAGCAGTTCATATTTGGCCTCGCCATATTGATGAAAAGGCAGCAGGTGGATCTCCGACAGCCCAAAAGGTGCCAGGAATGCCAGTACCTGAGCCATATTCTCCTGGTCCAGGGTGTAGCCGGGGATCAACGGCAGGCGAGGGAGCAGCTTAATGCCGCGCTGTGCCAGCATGGTAAAGTTTGCCAATACCCGCGGCTGATTTATGTTCAACAGGCGTTTTGCAGCATTGGTGTTCATGATTTTCAAGTCGAACAACACTTGATCGCAATGTTCTGCCAGGGCCAGCACGCTGGCTAACGGCGCATCCCCGGCAGTTTCTATCGCAGTATTGATGCCCAATGCCTGCAAGCGCTGTAACAGTTGGCCGGCAAACTCGGCCTGCATCAGTACCTCGCCGCCGGAAAGCGTGACGCCACCGCCGGAGCTGCGGTAGAACACCTCATCTTTTAAAATTTGCAGCAGCAGGGCATCCAGCGTCATGCTCTGACCGATAAGCTCCATCGCCCCGCTTGGGCACTCTTGTGCATCATTCAGGCAAGGTTGGCAGTGCAGGCATTTGGCTTTACGCCGCACCAGGTGGAACTTGCCCGACATCGATTCCGGATTGGCGCACCATGGGCAGGTATGGGGGCAACCTTTAAAAAACACCAGGGTACGTATGCCCTGTCCATCATTCAGCGAAAACCGCTGAATGTTGAAAATACGGCCCAGGGGGGCGGCGGTAGTGGCCCGGTCAAACCCGGGCGCAATAAGGTTACAGTTGATGCGCTGTACGGCGGATGATGTCATCCTGGATCTCCTTCGACAGCTCTACGAAGAATGCGCTATAGCCGGCGACCCGCACCACCAATCCGGCGAAATCCTGCGGCCGGGCTTGCGCTTCCCGCAGTGTTTCGGCATTCACCACATTGAACTGAACATGCTGCAATTTGAGCTTGGTGAAGGCCCCGAGGAAATCCGCCAGTTTGTTCAGCCCTTGCTGACCCTCCAGCGTAGCGGGTGTGAACTTCACGTTCAGCAACGTGCCGTTCGAAAGCAAATAGTTATCCAGTTTGCTTACCGATTTCAGCACTGCCGTCGGCCCTTGAGCATCCTGGCCGAGCATCGGTGAAAGCCCTCCGTCCGCCAGTTGTTCTCCGGCGTAGCGTCCGTCCGGCGTTGCCCCCACCACGGCACCCAAGGGGACATGGGCGGATACGGTATAGGAACCTGGTGTAAATTGGCCGCCGCGCGGGTTGCGATATTTCTCCACTTCTTTGCAGTAAAAACGCAGCAAATCGGCACTGATCAGGTCAACTTCGTCGATATCATTGCCATACTTATCGAAATGGTTAATCAGTCTGGCCCGGATTTTTTCCCCCTCTGTCGTGGCAAAGTTGGCTTTTAACGTCGCCAGCAGGTCGTCAAAACTCAGACGCTGCTGTTCAAATACCAATCCTTTCAGGGCAAATAGCGAGTCGCTCAGGTTAGCGATGCCGATACCTTGTACGCCGGAGAAGTTATAGCGTGCTCCGCCGTCGGTAATGTCTTTGCCGTTTTTCAGGCAGTCTTCGATAAACGAAGACAGCAGCGGAACCGGTGCCCAGTCGCGGTGGCCGATATCACAAATATTGCTGCCTTGCGCCATGAGCCGAACGTAGTGGCGGATCTTCTCACGGATCTGTTCCAATAACAGTGGATAGGTAAGGCTGCTATTGCCTTCATTGTCCAACAGCGTCAGTTCCATTACCTTCAGCAGGTTGAACATGGCGATATCGTGCAGGCCGTAGGTCCGTCCGGGGATCGACAGTTCAACACAGCCGACGACCGCATAGTCACGCGCATCTTCCAGCGACACCCCACGGTTAAGAAATGCCGGCACGACCACTTCATCGTTGAATATTTGCGGAATGCCGGTACCAAGACGAATAGTTTCGGCGGTTTTCAGCAGGAACGGTCGGTCGATAAATTCATTAACCCGTACGCCCAGGTTCGGCTGGGGCAAACGGATAGTCTGATAGGCGTCCAGGCACAGGAACGACAGCAGGTTGACCGCGCTGCGGCCGGTTTCCGTCAGGCCGCCCAACAAAATGGTGTAACCGGTAGGGAAGCCGGCGAAATAACGGGCGCTGGAGGTGGATCGCAGCAGGACGATGTCGTTGCATTTCACCCACAGGCTTTCCAGTAACTCCCGCAGGAAGGCCGGATCTTCTCCCTGATTGAGGGAGGCCTGGTAAAACGGCAGCATGTACTGATCGAAGCGGCCCAGTGATAACGAGCTGGCGTTGGATTCGTACTGCAAAATAATATTCATGTACCAAAATAGCTGGCAAGCCTGATAGAAATCTTGTGGTTTGTGGTGTGCGTTCTGGGCAGAAACCCTGGCAATACGCAGCAATTCGGCGCTGCGGGTTCCGTCGCTGCACTCGGCCGCCATACCTCTTGCCAGTGTGGCATAGCGCAGGATATGGCGTTGTGAGGCTTGTAACAACAGCAGCGCGGCGGCGTAGAACGGGTTGTCCGGTTGCTGCACTACATGCTGTTGCAGTTCGGCTAATAAGCTATCCAGTCCATGGTTCAGCAGGCGGGGATAATCGATAATGATATGCCCCTGGCCCTTGTCGGTCTGATTGATGCTGAAAATCTGGGTTTGCGTAGCCGTTTTCACCTCTTCCGGCATTTGGCTGTTGATGAAGTCTTTCATCGAGCGCGTTGCCCAGTAGGGATAAAGCTGTTCACGGTAAAGCTGTTTGTCGGCATCAGAAATGGCGAAGCGATCTTGTGGACGAGTTGGAAAGGCATCCAGCTCTTCCAGCAGCCAGTAGGGGTCCATTTCTGGCGATACGATCCCCGCACGTGGTTTCACCGTGCGGTTACCGGCGATTAACTCGTCTGCCCGCAGCGAAATCTCAACGTGATCCAGAATATACGCAGTGGCTTTGGCACGGCGGATGAGGGTCGGTTCCCCTTCAGTTTGCCGGTGACTGTTAGTGTAAAGCTGCGCACGTTCCAGCGATATTTCACGTGGGGCGGAGAACAACGCAGTTTTCAGGCGTTCGATTCGGGAGGTCATCACGTTTTCCTTCTGTGAGGGTCTGCGGGCGGTAGCGCCCGGCATGGGGCCGGGCATACGTTCAGGCCAGTTGCGCCAGATGGGCTGCAATTTTGTCCATGATGGCGTCGGCGCGTTTTACCGCGTCGCTGATGGCTACGCGCACCACGGTCTTCCCCTTGAAACGCTCTTCAAATTTGATGCCGATATCTTTGGTCAGGATCACCACATCGGCGGCTGCCACGTCTTCGGTGCTGAGTTCGTTCTCCAGGCCAATAGAGCCCTGGGTTTCCACCTTGCACTGCCAGCCTTTGGCTTTGGCTGAACGTTCGAGGGCTTCGGCAGCCATATAGGTGTGGGCAACACCGGAAGGACAAGCGGTAACTGCGATAATTGTCGTCATAATCAGCTCCTTTTTTATTCAGTTAATTTCGAAATCCAGATCCAGGCTGGTTTCCTGCGGTGTATTGGCGGCCTGTTTCCTGGCGGCAAAGCGCTTCAGCAGGTTAACCAGCAGGGCGGTGACCACCATGCCTACCAGCAAGGCCGCGACGAAGCCCAGCTTGCCTTCAACCACCGGCAGCACAATCAGGCCACCCCAGCCGGCATAGCACTGCGCTCCGGTCAATGCGGCGGTAACGGCGGCACAGGCGGAACCGATCATGATGGAAGGGATAACCCGTAGTGGGTCGGCGGCGGCAAAGGGGATAGCGCCTTCGGTCACGCCGACGCAGCCCATCAACAAGGCGGCTTTACCGGCTTCGCGTTCTTCTGCACTGTAGTATTTACGGCCCATCAGCGTGGCGAACCCCAGACCGAGCGGCGGGGTGGCGATGGCAACGGCCGCTATGGCAACCACCGAGTAAACGCCTTGTGCCACGCAAATCAGCATAAAGGCATAGGCCACCTTGTTGACCGGGCCGCCCATATCAAATGCCAGCATCAACCCCAGGATAATCGCCAGTACGATGATGCTGCCCTGCTGCATGCCTTGCAGCCAATGAGTCAGGCCATTAGTCAGCGCACCGACCGGTTCCCCCAACCCCCACATCATGATGCCTGCGGTGAGCAGGGTGCCAATAATCGGGATCACGAAGATCGGCATCACCGAGCGCAGGATCTTCGGCACTGGGATCTTTTTCAGGTAGAACACGATAATGCCGCCCAGCAAACCGGCGATGATGGCACCAAAGAAGCCGGCACCGAAAGAGGCACCCACCCAGGCACCAATGGCGGAAGGCGCTAATGCGGAACGATCGGAAATCGAGTAGCCAATATAGGCTGCCAGGAAGGGCACCATCAGCGTCAGCCCCGCCACCCCGATGTCGAACAGTCTTTTCAGATTAGGATCGGTGGCGGCATCGGGTACGGCACCTTTGCCGTATAACATCACCGAGACGGCAAGCAGAATGCCGCCTGCGACGACAAACGGGATCATATGGGAGACGCCGGTCATTAAATGCTGACGCGTATTTTTAAGTATGCCGATCAAATCTTTCATTGCTCACTCCCTGGCCGCAACCAGCGTGCTTCTGGGGACAAAACCATCGGGGTAATAACCCCTGATGGAGAAAGGTTGTTGGCTATCACAATAGGCATCTGCCCGAGCAACAAACAGTGGATAAAATTGCCATTTACTGGATTTTTGTAATGTCCGAGTAAAAGTGCGATCAACCTCAAAGTGTGGGTCCCGATAAAGCGGCCTTGATAGAAAGGCTTTGTGAGCGGCTTCTCATTTATGCCGTCATCATACATTTGTCCAGTGTTTGGCATTTTTGTCCGATAGCCGCCACCCGCGTTGGGCTTTTATCCTTGTGACAAATTGGTGTTGTTCACTGCTGCCAAGGCATGAGGAAAGAGTGATGGCTAAAATTGTGACGTTTACCTGCGTGCTGCCTAATGGCGTTCATGCTCGCCCAGCGAGTCATATCGAAAAACTCTGTAACGGTTTTCATTCCCGCTTTGAATGGTATAACCCGCGCCGCGGTATCAGCGGTGATGGCAAAAGCGTGCTGTCGCTGATCGGCGCTGACATCCTGTTGGGGGATGAATGTCGGGTAACGATTGAAGGGGAAGATGAGCAGGCGGCGTCCGAACGCCTGAGCCAGTTCATTGAACATGAATTCCCACACTGTGACGAAGCATTGCCACAGGTGGATGATTCTGCCGAGCAGGAGCCCATCCCGGCCTCTCTGGCCAATCTCAATCCCTGGCTGCTGCGAGCACGCCCGGTCAACCAGGGCACTGCCGGCGGTAAACTGGTGCACCTGGCGCGGGTCGATTTGAACTCGCTGGATTTACCAACGGCCAAAAGCGTTGAACAGGAACAAAATCAACTGGCGGACGGCCTGGCGCGTTTCGGTAAGGCGCTGGATCTGCAACTGATGGCAGGCAGCGGCACCACGACGGCGGTGCTGGAAGCGCACCGTTCGTTATTACGTGACGGCGCATTCCGCCAGCACCTGCTTGAAGCCGTGTTGTGTGGGGAAAGTTGTGCGGCAGCGATTGTGAGCGCCGCCGCTCACTTTAGTCGGCAGTTGGCGCAGTCTGCCAGTGCTTATCTGCGTGAACGTGAACTGGATATTCGTGATGTCAGTTTTCAGCTTTTGCAGCATATTTATGGCGAGCGCTGCTTCCCGGCGCAGCAGGCACTGAATGTCGACAGCATTTGCATCACCGATGAACTGACGCCGAGCCAGTTTCTCGAGTTGGATAAGCGCTATCTGAAAGGCTTGCTGCTGG
Organism: Serratia sp. BW106; assembly: GCF_002607755.1. Lineage (NCBI taxonomy): Bacteria > Pseudomonadati > Pseudomonadota > Gammaproteobacteria > Enterobacterales > Yersiniaceae > Serratia > Serratia sp. BW106. The sequence goes on along the minus strand of NZ_MCGS01000050.1, from coordinate 27,320 downwards.
GCAGTGGCGGCAGTACCTCGCATACGGTGATCCTGGCTCGTTCATTTAATATTCCGACATTGGTGGGGGTAGATGCCGCGGCATTGCAGCCCTACCTGAATCAATCGGTGCAGATCGATGGCGATCTCGGGCTGGTGGTCTGCGATCTCAGCGAATCGGTTCACCGCTATTATCAACAGGAGCAATGGCTGAGCGCGCAAATCCGCCAGCAGCAAAGTGCTTATCTTGATCAGCCGGGGCGCACGGCAGACGGTATCCGTATGGAAGTGGCGGCTAATATCGCCCATGCGGTGGAAGCGCAGGCCGCATTTGGCAATGGTGCCGAAGCGGTGGGCCTGTTCCGTACTGAAATGCTGTATATGGATCGCCTGACCGCACCTGCGGAAGATGAGCTGTATAACATTTATTGCCAGGCGATAGAGGCGGCCGGTGGCAAGGCGATTATCGTGCGCACCATGGATATTGGCGGTGACAAACCGGTGGATTACCTGAACATCCCAATGGAGAACAATCCATTTCTCGGCTACCGGGCGGTGCGTATCTATCAGGAGTTTTTGCCCCTTTTCCGTACCCAACTGCGCTCGATCCTGCGGGCTTCAGCACATGGCCCGTTGAAGATCATGATCCCAATGATCTCTTCGATGGAAGAGATCCTGTGGGTGAAAGACCAATTGGCGGAAGTGAAGCAATCACTGCGCGCTGCTCAAATCCCTTTTGATGAAAAAATCCCCCTCGGCATCATGCTGGAAGTCCCCTCGGTGCTGTTTATCATCGATCAGTGCTGCGAGGAGATTGATTTCTTCAGCATCGGCAGCAACGACCTGACGCAATACCTGCTGGCGGTGGATCGCGATAACGCCAAAGTCATCAAACACTACAACAGTCTGAACCCGGCCTTCTTACGCAGCCTGGACAGTGCGGTGCGCGAGGTGCATCGCCACGGCAAATGGATAGGGTTGTGCGGTGAACTGGGGGCCAAGGGCTCGGTGCTGCCGTTGCTGGTAGGCATGGGGTTGGACGAGATCAGCATGAGTGCGCCTGCGATTGCCGCCACTAAAAGCCGCTTGGCCAAATTGGACAGTCGTGAATGCCGTCTGCTGCTGAACCGGGCGATGGCTTGCCGTACTTCATTGGAAGTGGAACATCTGCTCGCGCAATTCCGTATGGAGCAAAGCGATGCACCGTTGATTACGCCAGATTGTATTGCGCTAGGGGCTGACTGGTGCAGTAAAGAAGAAGTGATCAAAGGTATGGCGGATAACTTGCTCCTGGCTGGGCGCTGTCGTTATCCCCGCAAGTTGGCTGCCGATTTGTGGGCCCGTGAGGCTGTCTTTTCCACCGGTCTGGGTTTTGGTTTTGCCATTCCACATACCAAATCCGAACACATTGAGCAGTCCACTATTAGCGTGGCCAAGCTTGCGCAGCCGGTCGTCTGGGGTGATGAAGAGGCGCAGTTCATCATCATGCTGACACTCAACAAGCATGCCGCGGGTGATCAACATATGCGCATTTTCTCCAAACTGGCACGACGCATTATGCATGAAGGCTTCCGCGATGCGCTGGTGAAAGCCGTGACGGCCCAACAGGTGGAAGCATTGCTGAAACAAGAACTGGAACTGTGATCCATTCAGGGCGCTGCGGCGCCCTTCATTTTAGCTTCGAGGGACAATTATGGAACTCTATCTGGATACTGCGGATATCAGTGCAGTAAAGCGTTTGGCGCGAGTGTTACCGCTGCAGGGGGTGACGACTAACCCGAGCATAGTGGCTGCGTCACATACCTCATTATGGGAAGTGTTGCCGGCATTGCGTGATGCATTGGGTGGGGAAGGCAAATTGTTCGCTCAGGTACTGGCCGCTACGGCAGATCAGATGGTGGCGGAAGCGGTAATGCTTAACCAGCGGGTTCCTGGCCTGGTGGTGAAGGTGCCGGTGACGGCTGAGGGGTTGGCGGCGATCAAGACGCTGCATGGCATGGGTATCCCGACGTTAGGTACGGCGGTGTATGGCGCGGCGCAAGGGTTGCTTTCTGCTCTGGCTGGGGCGGAGTATGTGGCACCCTATGTTAATCGACTGGATGCCCAGGGCGGCAACGGTATGGTTACCGTGCAAGAGCTGCAACAATTGCTGACGCTGCATGCGCCACAGGCCAAAGTATTGGCCGCCAGCTTCAAAACACCTCGTCAGGCGCTGGAATGCCTGCTGGCAGGTTGTGAAGCCATTACGCTACCGGTAGATGTGGCGGAGCAGTTTATTTGTACGCCGGCGGTACAGGCCGCCGTGGATAAATTTGAGTGCGACTGGCGCGCCGCGTTCGGGGGATTGACCTTAGGTTAATGGTAAAAGGGACGGGGCAATGTTTGCCCCTGCCCCTTATTTAACGCCCGGCACGCCATGTTGGGCGAACCATGCCAGCATGCGTTGCCAACCGTCTGTTGACGCTTCCGCATCATAGCTTGGTCGATAATCGGCATAGAAGGCGTGGCCGGCTTCGGGGTAGACCACGATCTCGGCTTCGGCATTGGCCGCGCGGATCGCCTGACGCATGCTGTCCACCGAATCCAGCGGGATACTGGTATCCTGCCCGCCATATAATCCCAGCACCGGCGCAGAAAGTTGCGTAGCGACATCGATCGGATGTTTTGGCGAATTCAGCGTTTTCTCACCCACCAGTTTGCCGTACCAGGCAACAGCGGCTTTCAACTGCGGGTTATGCGCGGCATACAGCCAGGTAATGCGCCCGCCCCAGCAAAAACCGGTAATCGCCAACTTGCCGGCATCGCCGCCGTGGCGCATCGCCCAATGAGCGGCATGATCCAGATCCGCCAGCACCTGACGATCTGGCACCTTGAGCACCAGCTTTTGGAACAGCTCGCTGATGTCGGTGTAATCTTTGGCATCCCCCTGGCGGAAATACAGCTCCGGCGCGATCGCCAGATAACCCTGTTTCGCCAGGCGGCGACAGATATCCTGAATATGTTCGTGAACACCGAAAATCTCCTGTACCACCAGCACCACCGGGAAGGGGCCGCTGTGATCTGCAGGTTTGGCGATATAGGCTGGCAGATTGTCACCCTGTGAAGGAATGGTGGTTTCCCCGGCATGAATGCCTTGTTCATCGGTGAGAATGGTCGAAGCAGCCAAGGGTGTAACGGCCGGGGTGAATCCCCCCTGGGCCTGTTTTAATGTCATCACTTGATCGGTTTTCATTGCGGGGCTCCATGCAATCGAGAAAAGCGCTGAGATTAACTATAGGAAAGATTAGCGGTTATTGGCACCGGGTGGAGCATTTTCAGTCAAGTCTGTAAAAAACGAATAATTATCTGGCTTTAGCGCATTTTTGTTGTCTTTTTATCATGTTATTACGCCTGTTGACCCGCATTAGCACCATAAGGTGCGTTAGCTCCCTTTATTGTGGCTAAGTCACCGATAAAATAAGGTTATTTTCTGTCATCTGGTAAATAGTTTCATCAGGTAATCAGCCCTGAGCTCAGGAAACAGAGTGAAAAACGGCGGTGCATTTTGTCGACTAGACTTTGGGCATCTGAGACGTTCATATCGATTGCTCACTTTGTTTTTGTGACTTAAATCACAAAAGTTATGTAGATTGCAGCCTGTTTCTTTATCCATAGTGATGGTTGTCACGAAATTCCGTGGCAATTTTCAGTAGAGTACTTTTTTGTTCCTCCCAATAAACATGATCTATGAGGAGTCTCGTATGTCCCAATCTGACGTTTTTCATCTCGGCCTCACTAAAAAAGATTTACAAGGGGCCCAGCTTGCCATCGTTCCAGGCGATCCACAGCGCGTAGAGAAAATTGCCAAGCTGATGGAAAATCCGGTGCATCTGGCTTCCCATCGTGAATTTACCTCCTGGCGCGCAGAACTGGACGGCAAAGCCGTGATCGTCTGCTCTACCGGTATCGGCGGCCCGTCTACCTCAATCGCGGTTGAAGAACTGGCGCAATTGGGTATCCGTACCTTCCTGCGTATCGGCACCACCGGTGCGATCCAGTCGAACATCAACGTTGGTGATGTCCTGGTCACTACCGCAGCGGTTCGCCTCGACGGTGCCAGCCTGCACTTCGCACCGATGGAGTTCCCGGCCGTGGCCGACTTTGCCTGTACTACGGCACTGGTCGAAGCCGCCAAGGCTGCCGGCGCCACCACGCACATTGGCGTGACCGCGTCTTCCGATACCTTCTATCCGGGCCAGGAGCGTTATGATACCTACTCCGGTCGCGTCGTCAGCCGCTTCAAAGGCTCGATGGAAGAATGGCAGTCGATGGGCGTGATGAACTATGAAATGGAATCTGCCACGCTGTTGACCATGTGCGCCAGCCAGGGCCTGCGTGCCGGTATGGTTGCCGGTGTGATTGTTAACCGCACCCAGCAGGAAATCCCGAACGCAGAAACCATGAAAAACACCGAAAGCAAAGCGGTGCAGATCGTGGTTGATGCGGCGCGTCGCCTGCTGTAATTACCCCGCAGTTCAACGGGTCGCCGACGCGGCCCGTTTCTCCATTCAACCGTAATCTGTTACGGTTAACCTCATCAGCGCCATCTTTATGGCCACCTCTATGACCCGTTGAGCCCGGCTTTGCTGCTGCTCTCTGGTTGCGTTTTTTCAGACAATCACCACGAGGACGTCTATGACCGCCCAGATCTTGCTTCATCCCTCATTGGCGCCGCTTGATGGCGGCATTAACTTTCGCGATCTCGGCGGCAACAGCGTCGCCGACGGCCGCCGTATCAAGCGTGGCCTGCTATTCCGCTCCGGCTCGCTGGAACGTCTGACGGAAAACGACTGCACCTTCCTGGCCGGTGTGCCGGTACGCTCGGTGCTGGATTACCGGGACCCTGATGAAGTTCAGGCCAAGCCAGACATCCTGTGGCGCGGTGCCGATTACCATCATTTTCCGGCCAATCCGTTGAGCAATGAGGTGAATGCCAATCTGGAAAAACTGACCAGCGATACGCTGGCCGGTTTCGACGCACAGGCGTTTATGCTGGAGCTTTACCGTCGGCTGCCTTTCGGCAATGCGGCATACAAACAGTTGGCCCAATTGCTGAGCAACGTCGATAACGGTGCCATCGTCCAGCACTGTGCGGTGGGCAAGGATCGCACCGGCGTCGGATCGGCGCTGGTGTTGTTTGCGCTGGGGGCTGATGAAGCGACGGTGGTAGAAGATTACCTGCTGACCGAAACCACGCTGGCGACCTTCCGCGAGCAGATGCTGGATCAACTGTCGATTCGCCTCAACGCCTCTGCATTGGGGCAGTTTGCCTACGTGCTCAGTGCTCGCGAAGAGTTCCTGATGACCGCACTGAGCTGCATCCGTGACCAATATGGTTCTACCGATCGCTGGCTGGAGGCTGAGTACGGCCTGGGCCAACACCAGCGTGAAGCGTTGCAGGCATTCTACCTCGAGTAAACCGCGCAGGTGTTTAGCCGGGGTTTAACCGACCCCGGCCGACATTGCGTATTCTTGGGGCCATAAATCCCGCATCAGGAGCCTATATTGAGCCTCAATGACATTATCCACTGGGTCAGCGAAACCGTGCGTCAGCACGAAGGCTGGGCTATCCCGATTATCTTCTTCCTGGCGTTCGGTGAATCACTGGCATTTCTGTCGCTGTTGTTACCGGCCACGGTGATCTTGCTGGCGCTGGGAGCGTTGATTGGTGAAAGCGGCATTGCATTTTGGCCGATCTGGGCCGCCGCCGCCGCAGGGGCATTCTTCGGCGACTGGCTTTCTTACTGGATTGGCTACCACTATCAAGATCGTGTGGCGCACATGTGGCCGTTATCGCGTAATCCGCAATTGTTGACGCGTGGCCATGCGTTCTTTGAACGTTGGGGCGTACTGGGTATTTTCATCGGCCGCTTCTTCGGCCCGTTGCGTGCTGTGGTACCGCTGGTCGGTGGCATTTGCGGCATGCCCCAGCGTTATTTTCAGGTGGCGAATATCACTTCGGCGATGATCTGGGCGTTCGGCATTCTCGCGCCGGGGGCGTTTGGCATCAAGTGGTTAAGCCAGTGGTTTGGCTAGTTTGGGTCTGACTTGCGTAGCGTTTCGCAATTTTGCGCCGTTGGGGCAAAAACAGACTGGACATCCATACAGCATCCCCTTAACGTGACGGGCAACAGGCGCATAAAACGCCGGAACGGTCAGGTGTAACAGGAGGCAGAGTGGATACCAGTTTGGTTTACGGTATGGGCGGGGTGGCAATCGGCCTGCTGCTGGGGTGGCTAATCGCCAGCCTGCGGGTGCAGCAGACACATGCACAGCATGAAACCGAGCTACGGCTGTTGGAACAATCACTGCAACAGGCGCAGCAGGAAATTGCGGCCCGACAAGAAACCCTGCAGCGTAATGAGCAGCAAATGCGGCAGAGCGATTTGGAACTGCGCAATTTGCACAGCCAGTTGGCGGCCGGACATGAAAAACTGCAACAGCTCGATCACTGGCGTAACGAATGTGAGTTGCTGAATCAGGAGCTGCGGGCCCAGCGTGAGGTTAACAGCGCGCAAGAGGCCGAGCTGCGGGAGGTGACTATTCGCCTGGAAGAAACTCGCATGGCGGCAGAAGAGAAGCAGCGTCTGCTGATCAACAGCGAACAGCGTCTCACTACCCAGTTTGAAAATTTGGCCAACCGCATTTTTGAACACAGCGGACGTAAGGTTGACGAGCAGAATAAGCAAAGTCTGGATCGTCTGTTGTTGCCGCTGCGCGAGCAACTGGACGGTTTCCGCCGCCAGGTGCAGGACAGTTTTGGCCAGGAAGCACGCGAACGCCATACGCTGACCCACGAAATACGTAATCTGCAGCAGCTCAATGCACAAATGGCGCGCGAAGCGATTAACCTCACCAAGGCCCTGAAAGGGGACAATAAAACTCAGGGTAACTGGGGTGAGGTGGTGTTAAGCCGGGTGCTGGAGGCCTCAGGCCTGCGCGAAGGGCATGAATACGAAACCCAGGTCAATGTGCGGCTGGACCATCAGAGCCGTATGCAACCCGACGTTATTGTTCGTCTGCCGCAGGGCAAGGACGTGGTCATCGATGCGAAAATGTCGCTGGTGGCCTACGAACGGTACTTCAACAGCGAAGATGAAGCCGAGCGCGAGGCGGCGCTGAGTGAGCATATTGGCTCGCTGCGCGGCCATATCCGCCTGCTGGGGCGCAAGGATTACCAGCAGTTGCCAGGCCTGCGTTCGCTTGATTACGTGTTGATGTTTATTCCGGTCGAGCCGGCTTTCCTGTTGGCCATCGACCGTGAGCCGGAGCTGATCAGCGAGGCACTCAAGCACAATATCATGCTGGTCAGCCCGACCACCTTGCTGGTGGCGCTGCGCACCATTACCAACCTGTGGCGCTATGAGCATCAGAGTCAGAATGCTCAGCGCATTGCCGACAGAGCGGCGCGGTTGTATGACAAAATGCGGCTGTTTGTTGACGATATGTCGGCACTGGGGCAGAGCCTGGATAAGGCTCAGGGGAGTTATCGCCAGGCGATGAACAAACTGAGTGAAGGCCGTGGTAATCTTATCGGCCAGACCGAGGGGTTCCGTGCGTTGGGGGTTGAGGTGAAAAGGCCGATCAACCCGCTGCTGGCTCAACAGGCCAGTGCGCAGCATGATGATGAATTCGAGGCGGCGGGCGACGATGAAGTTGACGCGCTGCCGGAGGCGGAATACGACGACTCCGCAGAGGAACCCCGCTCCGCATCGCAGGCATGACAACCGCTGCGAGGTGGGGTATTCCGTGGGGTTCTGGTACACTCATCCACACTAAATTGACTGAATAGCAGGCAGGACAATGGCAGATCAACCGCAGGAAACCACTGACTTTGGTTTTCGCACCGTAGCTCGAGACGAGAAGCAGGCCATGGTGGCAGACGTTTTTCATTCGGTAGCTGCAAAGTATGACGTGATGAACGACCTGATGTCGTTTGGCATCCACCGTGTCTGGAAGCGTTTTACCATTGATTGCAGCGGCGTACGCCGTGGGCAGCGGGTGTTGGATCTGGCCGGGGGTACCGGTGACCTGGCCGCCAAGTTCTCCCGCATGGTCGGTGAGCAGGGGCAGGTGGTACTGGCGGACATTAATGATTCGATGCTGAAGATGGGGCGCGAGAAGCTGCGCGATCGCGGCATTATCGGCAACATCAGTTACGTGCAGGCCAACGCCGAAGCGCTGCCGTTCCCGGATAACTATTTTGACTGCATCACCATTTCATTCGGCCTGCGCAACGTCACAGACAAAGACAAAGCGCTGCGTTCCATGTTCCGCGTGCTGAAGCCGGGCGGTCGTTTGCTGGTACTGGAGTTCTCCAAGCCGCTGCTGGCACCGCTGAGAAAAGCCTATGACGCTTATTCTTTCCATGTGCTGCCGAAAATCGGCGAGCTGGTGGTGAAGGATCCGGAAAGCTACCGTTATCTGGCCGAGTCGATCCGCATGCATCCCGATCAGGAAACCCTGAAGGGCATGATGGGGGCTGCCGGTTTTGACAACGTGACCTATTTTAACCTGACCGGCGGTATTGTGGCCCTGCATCGCGGCTTCAAGTTCTGATATGGATATGCCGATGCTGTTAACCCCGTTGTTAACCGGCGTGCTGGAAACATCGCTCAACAGCCTGCTGTTCCGCGATCGCAGCATGAAGGCCGCCCGTCTGCGCCTGGCGGGTAAGGTATTGCGTATTGAGTTGCAGGAGCTTGCTTCACCGCTGGTGCTGATCTTCAGTGAGCAACGCGTCGATGTCCTTGGCCAGTCTGACGATACCGCCGACTGCACGGTGCGCAGCCGTATTTCGGTGTTGCTGAAGCTGCGAGATCGCCAACAGCTCTCGCCATTGATGCGCAGCGGTGAACTGATTGTCGAAGGTGATATTCAGGTGGTTCAGCAACTGGTTGGGTTGCTCGATCTGGCGGAGTGGGATCCGGCTGAATGGCTGGCCCCCTACATCGGCGATATTGCCGCGCAGGGCGTCACGCAGGTGCTCGGTAAAGGTGCGAACCTGCTGAAGACCGGCTTCCAGCGGCAACAGCATTATGTGGCGGAAACGCTGACGGAAGAGTGGCGTGTGGCGCCAGGCCCACTGGAAGTGGTGTGGTTCAACGAGGAAGTTGACGCCACCGTTCGTAACCTTGAAACGCTGATTGCTCGCATGGACAAGTTGGAGGGTAAACGATGACCCCTGGCGAACTACGCCGCCTGTATTTGATCGTCCGCGTTTTTCTCAGCTATGGCCTGGATGAACTTATCCCCCAGATGCGTTTGACGTTGCCGCTGCGATTTGGCCGCCGTCTGCTGTTCTGGATGCCAAACCGCCATGCGGATAAACCTCTGGGTGAACGTCTGCGTTTGGCTCTGCAGGAACTGGGACCGGTATGGATTAAGTTTGGCCAGATGATGTCCACTCGTCGCGACCTGTTCCCACCACAGATCGCCGATCAACTGACGCTGCTGCAGGACCGGGTTGCACCGTTCGACGGGGCACTGGCGCGCAAGCATATTGAGTTGGCGATGGGTGGCCCGCTGGAAACCTGGTTTGATGATTTTGACCAACAGGCGCTGGCCTCGGCATCGATAGCCCAGGTTCATACCGCCCGGCTAAAAACGACCGGGCAGGAAGTGGTACTCAAGGTGATTCGGCCCGATATCCGGCCGATCATCAAGGCTGACGTTCGCCTGATGTACCGTTTGGCAGCCTGGGTGCCAAAGCTGATGCCGGATGGCCGCCGTCTGCGTCCGCGCGAAGTGGTGCGCGAATATGAAAAGACCTTGCTGGACGAGTTGAACCTGCTGCGTGAAGCGGCCAACGCCATCCAGCTGCGCCGCAATTTCGACGGTAGCCCGATGCTGTATGTGCCGGAGGTTTACTCCGATTACTGCTGCGAAAGCGTGTTGGTGATGGAGCGCATCTACGGGATCCCGGTTTCGGATATCCCGACGTTGGAAAAGCAGGGCACCAACATGAAACTGTTGGCCGAACGCGGGGTACAGGTGTTCTTTACCCAGGTATTCCGTGACAGCTTCTTCCATGCGGACATGCATCCCGGTAATATTTTTGTCAGTTATGAGCATCCTGAAGATCCCTGCTACATCGGCATCGACTGCGGTATTGTCGGCTCGCTGAACAAAGACGATAAACGCTATCTGGCGGAAAACTTTATCGCTTTCTTCAATCGTGATTACCGCAAGGTCGCGGAGCTGCACGTTGATTCTGGCTGGGTGCCACGGGATACCAATGTGGAGGATTTCGAGTTCGCTATCCGCACCGTGTGCGAACCGATCTTCGAGAAGCCGCTGTCGGAAATTTCGTTTGGCAACGTGCTGTTGAACCTGTTCAATACTGCACGCCGGTTCAATATGGAAGTCCAGCCCCAACTGGTGTTATTGCAGAAGACCTTGCTGTATGTTGAAGGTCTGGGGCGGCAGCTCTATCCACAGTTGGATTTGTGGACCACCGCCAAGCCGTTCCTGGAAAGTTGGATGCGCGATCAGGTCGGTATACCGGCGGTGATCCGCGCACTGAAAGAAAAAGCGCCGTTTTGGGCCGAGAAACTGCCCGAACTGCCTGAATTATTTTACGATAGCCTGCAGCAGCATAAACTGTTGCAACAAAGCGTTGATAAGCTGACCAATCAGATGCAGGCCCAGCGCGTCCGTCAGGGACAATCGCGTTATTTGTTCGGCGTTGGCGCTACACTGTTGGTAAGCGGTACGATTTTGCTGCTGGGGGAGGTTGAAGTGTTCCCAGCATGGCTGATAGCGGCCGGCATCGTATCCTGGGTGATTGGCTGGAAGCGAACCACCTGAATTGATTCGAAACTCTGGTAAAATCTGCCGTATAATGCGGCGGATTTTGAGAAAACCCTGTAAAAATAGAGGTAATTGCAATGGGCGGTATTAGTATTACGCAATTGTTGATCATCGCAGTGATCGTGGTGCTGCTGTTTGGTACCAAAAAGCTCCGTACGTTGGGCTCTGATCTCGGTGCATCAATCAAGGGCTTCAAAAAGGCGATCGGTGACGAAAATACACCACCGACCAACACGGCTGAGAAAAGCAGCCTGGACGACGCTGACTTCACGGCCAAGCCTATTACCGATAAGCAGCCGGAAGTGAAAACGGAAGAGTCGAAGAACAAAGAGCAGGTATAAACCGTGTTTGACATTGGGTTTAGTGAACTGCTGCTGGTTCTGGTTATCGGCCTGGTGGTACTCGGGCCGGAACGGTTGCCGGTAGCGGTAAGAACAGTTTCGGGCTGGATCCGCGCGCTGCGTTCGTTGGCGGCTTCGGTGCAGAACGAACTTTCTCAGGAGCTGAAGCTGCAGGAATTGCAGGACAGCCTGAAAAAGGTAGAGAAGGCGGGCATGCAGAATTTGTCGCCGGAGCTGAAGGCGTCAATGGATGAGCTGAAAGACGCGGCGGAATCGCTGAAACGTTCTTATCAGGGCGACAGTGACATCAAAACCGAACCTGCGCACACCATCCATAACCCTCTGGTCACCGATCCTGAAGCCATTCATGACGGCGTGACGCCAGCAGAAGCCGCGGCCGTGGCATCGTCCCCGGCTGCCGTGCCGGAGCCGGTGGTTTCAGTAACGCCGCCGGTTGCACAACCCGTAGTCGAACCGGTTAAACAACCGGCCGCTTCGGCTGCTCAGGCGACCCCAGAACCTGTTGTGGATAAAACCCCAGCGTCTCACCAACCTAGTGGCGATCGTTAAAACATGGCTGTTGAAGATACCCAACCCCTTATCAGTCATCTGATAGAACTGCGTAAGCGGTTGTTAAACTCGATTATCAGCATACTGGCGATCTTCCTGGTGCTGGTTTTTTTCGCCAATGACATTTATCAACTGGTGTCAGCGCCGCTGATCAAGCAGTTGCCCGCCGGGGCGAGCATGATTGCCACCGACGTGGCTTCACCCTTCTTTACTCCAATCAAGTTGACCATGATCGTCTCGGTGTTTGTTTCTGCGCCGGTGATCCTGTACCAGGTCTGGTCATTTATTGCACCGGCGTTATACAAGCATGAACGCCGCCTGATGATGCCTTTGCTGGTTTCCAGCAGCCTGCTGTTTTATCTCGGCATGGCGTTTGCCTACTTTATCGTGTTCCCGCTGGCGTTCGGCTTTTTTGCCAAGACCGCACCGGCCGGGGTGATGATAGCGACCGATATTAATAACTATCTCGATTTCGTCATGGCGCTGTTTATGGCGTTTGGCGTGGCGTTTGAGGTGCCGGTTGCCATTATTCTGCTGTGCTGGAGTGGCGTCACTTCGCCGGAAGACCTGAAAAAGAAACGGCCTTACGTGTTGGTCGGGGCATTTGTGGTTGGCATGCTGTTGACCCCGCCGGATGTGTTCTCGCAGACGCTGTTGGCGATCCCTATGTATCTGCTGTTTGAAGTGGGCGTGTTCTTTGCCCGTTTCTATACCGGCAAGCGTCGTTCGCAACCGGAAGAAGAAGACGAGGGTGACGAACCCCCGGCCGTTTAAAAATTAGTATGTCGCAAGCCGCCCGATGGGCGGCTTTTGCTTTGGAAAAACCATGTTTGATATCGGCGTCAATCTCACCAGTTCACAGTTTGCCAAAGACCGCCCTGCGGTAGTGGATCGTGCCCGCGCCGCCGGCGTGAAAGGATTGCTGATTACCGGCACCGACCTGCAGGAAAGTCTGGCAGCCAGTGAACTGGCGCAACAGCATGCGGGTTTTTGTTGGTCTACCGCCGGGGTGCATCCGCACCATGCCAGCAGTTGGGACGATAGAGTCGCCGACCAAATCCGTGAGTTGGCCTCCCTGCCGCAGGTCGCGGCGATTGGCGAATGTGGACTGGATTTCAACCGTAATTTTTCTACTCCAGAGCAGCAGGAAGTGGCCTTCAGCGCACAATTGGCGCTGGCGGCAGAGTTGGCGATGCCGGTTTTTCTTCATTGCCGTGATGCACACGCACGTTTTGCCGCGCTGCTGGCGCCGTGGTTGGATAAACTGCCCGCGGCCGTGGTGCACTGTTTTACCGGCACCGCCGAAGAATTAGAAAGCTGCCTGTCGCTAGGCCTGTCTGTGGGGATTACCGGGTGGGTCTGTGATGAGCGGCGTGGCCTGGAATTGCGTGCGTTGTTGCCGCATATTCCGGCGGATCGTCTGTTGCTGGAAACCGACGCCCCCTATCTGTTGCCCCGGGATTTACATCCGAAACCTGCATCTCGCCGCAACGAACCCTGTTTTTTGCCTCATATCGTCCGGCAAGTGGCCGCCTGGCGACAAGAAGACCCCGAATGGCTGGGGCAGAAAACCGATGAGAACGCCCGCCGGTTATTCCGGCTGGAATGAGTTAGGAGAAAACTATGAGCTATGCATTTCCGGGTACCTTCCCAGGTCGCCGTATGCGCCGCGTGCGCCGTCATGATTTCAGTCGTCGTCTGGTGGCGGAGAACCAACTGACGGTTAACGACCTGATCTATCCGGTATTTGTTATGGAAGGCAGTAACCGTCAGGAAGCGGTGTCATCCATGCCTGGTGTATCGCGCATGAGCATCGATCTGCTGGTTAAAGAAGCAGAAGCCATCGCCAAACTGGGCGTGCCGGTGATCTCCCTGTTCCCGGTGATTGAGTCTGGCCTGAAGTCACTGCACGCAGAAGAAGCCTATAACCCGGACGGTTTGGTGCAGCGTACGGTACGCGCGTTGAAAGACGCGGTGCCTGAGCTGGGCATTCTGACGGATGTGGCGCTCGACCCGTACACTACCCACGGTCAGGATGGCATCATTGACGAGCAGGGTTATGTCATTAACGACATCACCAAAGAGATCCTGGTGCGTCAGGCACTGTCCCATGCCGAAGCCGGGGCAGAAATCGTGGCGCCAAGCGACATGATGGATGGCCGCATCGGTGCGATCCGCGATCAACTGGAGCATCAGGGCCTGATTAATACTCAGATCATGGCTTACTCTGCGAAATATGCGTCCTGCTACTATGGCCCGTTCCGTGATGCGCTCGGTTCCAGCGGCAATCTGAAAGGCGGCAACAAGAAAACCTACCAGATGGACCCAGCCAACAGCGACGAAGCCCTGCAGGAAATTGCGCAGGACTTGCAGGAAGGCGCGGATATGGTGATGGTGAAGCCAGGCATGCCGTATCTGGACGTGGTGCGTCGGGTAAAAGACACCTTCGGTGTGCCGACTTTCGCCTACCAGGTTTCCGGTGAATATGCGATGCACATGGCGGCGATTCAGAACGGTTGGTTGCAGGAACAGCCGGCGGTGATGGAGTCGTTGATGTGCTTCAAGCGTGCCGGTGCCGATGGTGTGCTGACCTACTTCGCCAAGCGGGTCGCTCAGTGGATGCATGACGAAGCCATGCAGCGCTAAGCTGTCTGTCTCCAATAATAAAGGCGCCTAGGCGCCTTTTTGCATTACAGTTTTTGGAACTGTCGATTATCCACGCTTTGACTGACCTGTTTGTTGATCAGATTCAGCAACAGCATTGAGCGTGCTTCACCATCCGGCTCGGTGTAAATCGCCTGCAGGCCTTCAAACATACCGTCGACGATCAACACACTGTCTCCCGGTTGCGGCGTTTCCGGATCGAAGTAGGTTTCGCAGGTATGCGTCTGCAACTCTTCAATCACCTTCTGTGGGATGGTGGTCGGCGTCGAACCAAAGCGCACGAAGTGGCTGACACCACGTGTTGCGCTGATGGTGGTGGTATGGATACGCTCCGGATCAAATTCCACAAACAGATAGTTGGGGAACAAAGGTTCGCTGACCGCGATGCGTTTACCACGCACGATCTTTTCCAGCGTAATGATCGGGCTCAGGCAGTTCACTTCCTGCCGTTCCAAATGTTCTTGCGCCCGTAAAAGTTGGCCGCGTTTGCAATACAGTAGATACCAGGATTCCATAATTTCACATGCCTTTCTGTCAGCCGGTAAGCATATCAAAAGCCATTACGGATACATAGTGATGCAAGTTTCAGCATGTAACAGCCGCTATCTGTATGAATCGTTAGCAATTAGCGAGGGGTCACACACTTATCCGCACGGCTTGGGTATAACAGAGGGCTGAAAATTTGCTACCGTCGCAGTATGCCTTGAGGCGCTGTCGCCTGATGTGACGGTATTCATCGTTTTTGATTGAGGGGGAGAAATGGAGTTATTTCTGTTGAGCAACGGCAAGCTGTCCGGTGAGAGTGAACTGCTGGGCTATGCCAAGAGCCACCTGTTGGCGATGATCGCGCGTCGCGGTATTACGTCCGCCGTTTTCATCCCATATGCCATGATCCGCAGTGATTACGATCAGCGCGCGCAGGATCTGGCGCAAACTTTAGGCATCAAGGTCACCAGTATTCACCATGCCGAGTCTCCTGCGGTGGCGATTGAACAGGCAGAATGTATTTTGGTCAGCGGCGGCAATACCTGGATGCTGAACCAGATGCTGCATGAGAAGGGCCTGATCGTTCCGATCCAGCGAGCCGTTGGTGAACGCAGCATTCCCTATGTTGGCTGGAGCGCCGGGTGTAACGTGGCCACGCCGAGCATTCGTACCACCAATGATATGCCGGTGCGCAACAGCGTCGTGTTGCCGGCGTTGAGCCTGTTCCCGGTACAAATTAACCCGCATTACATTGACGCCCATATCAGTGGCCACATGGGTGAAACCCGTGATGAGCGGCTGGCGGAGTTCTGTGCAGTCAATCCGAGCGAATCTGTGGTGGCGCTGCGCGAAGGCAGCCTGTTGCACGTTGAGGGCAATGATCTGCGTTATTTCAGTGCCAGAGACCAGGGCTTCAAGGTGTTCCGCCACGGCGTGGAGACCCAGGAGTATCAGGATACGCAGGCATTAAGCCCGCTGGTGCCGTTCACGTGCCACTGAGTGCCGGTGAGGTCTTTACCGGTGTTTAACAAAAGTGCAGCAACAACCGTGAAGAGGGCCTATAATGCCCTTCTCACTGGCCGTTATAATGATCAGCATGAAATACCGTGACTTACGCGATTTCCTCTCGTTGCTGGAAAAGAGAGGCGAACTAAAACGCATTAGCCAGCCGATTGATCCCTATCTGGAAATGACAGAAATTGCCGATCGTACTTTACGTGCGGGCGGCCCGGCGTTGCTGTTCGAAAACCCTAAAGGGTACGACATGCCGGTGCTGTGCAATCTGTTCGGTACTCCCGGTCGCGTAGCGCTGGGGATGGGCCAGGAGGATGTCAGCTCGTTGCGCGAGGTCGGCAAGTTGCTGGCGTTCCTTAAAGAGCCGGAGCCGCCAAAGGGCTTTCGCGATCTGTTCGATAAACTGCCGAAGTTCAAGCAAGTGTTGAACATGCCGACCAAGGTGTTGGGTTCAGCACCTTGTCAGGAGCAGGTATGGCAGGGGGATGATGTCGATCTCAGCCGTATCCCGGTGATGCACTGCTGGCCGGAAGATGCCGCACCGCTGATCACCTGGGGCCTGACCGTGACCCGCGGGCCGCAAAAAGAGCGACAGAACCTGGGTATTTATCGCCAACAGGTGCTGAGCAAGAATAAAGTCATCATGCGTTGGCTGTCGCACCGCGGCGGCGCGTTGGATTACCAGGAATGGTGCCAGGCGCATCCCGGTGAGCGTTTCCCGGTTGCGGTTGCGCTGGGCGCAGATCCCGCCACTATTCTCGGCGCGGTAACACCGGTGCCGGATACCCTGTCTGAATATGCCTTTGCCGGGCTGCTGCGCGGCAACAAAACCGAAGTGGTCAAGTGCATCTCCTGCGATCTGGAAGTGCCCGCCAGTGCGGAAATCGTATTGGAAGGCTATATCGAGCCGGGTGAAATGGCGCCTGAAGGTCCGTATGGCGATCACACCGGTTACTACAACGAAATAGACCACTTCCCGGTATTCACCATCACCCATATCACCCAGCGTCGTGATGCCATTTATCACTCGACCTACACTGGTCGTCCGCCGGATGAACCGGCGGTGTTGGGCGTGGCGCTGAATGAAGTCTTCGTCCCGATCCTGCAAAAGCAGTTCCCGGAAATTGTTGATTTCTATCTGCCGCCTGAGGGTTGCTCTTATCGCCTGGCGGTAGTCACTATCAAGAAACAGTATGCCGGTCATGCCAAACGCGTAATGATGGGTGTCTGGTCGTTCCTGCGTCAGTTTATGTACACCAAGTTTGTTATCGTCTGTGACGATGACGTCAACGCACGCGACTGGAATGATGTGATTTGGGCGATCACCACCCGAATGGATCCGGCAAGGGATACCGTTTTGGTGGAGAATACGCCGATCGATTATTTGGACTTCGCCTCACCGGTTTCCGGTTTGGGATCGAAGATGGGGCTGGATGCCACCAATAAATGGCCGGGTGAAACCCAGCGCGAATGGGGCCGTCCGATTCAGATGGATGAAAAGGTGCGTGCGCGCGTCGATGACATCTGGGATGAGCTCGCAATTTTCAGTGACAGAGAACCGACGCTGTAGCGCCAGGCTTTGTTCTCAGTTTTGCATTGATGACCCGACAGAGGGAACGCATGACAATATTGAGCTGTAAAGTGACCTCCGTAGAGGCCATTACCGATACGGTTTATCGGGTACGTTTGGTGCCTGAGGCACCGTTTTCTTTCAAGGCAGGGCAGTATCTGATGGTGGTGATGGATGAGCGCGACAAGCGTCCGTTCTCACTGGCATCGATTCCGACAGACAAGGATTACATTGAGCTGCATATTGGCGCTTCGGAGCTGAATCTGTACGCCATGGCGGTGATGGATCGTATTCTGAAAGAGCAGGCGATTACCGTTGATATTCCGCACGGTGACGCCTGGCTGCGTGAAGAAGGCAGCCGTCCGCTGGTGTTGATCGCCGGCGGTACGGGGTTCTCCTACGCGCGCTCGATTCTGTTGGCCGCACTGGAACAGCAGCCGGATCGCGATATCTCTATCTACTGGGGCGGGCGTGAGCTGAAGCACCTGTATGACCTGAGTGAACTGGAAGCCTTGTCGTTGCAGCACCCGAATCTGAAAGTGATCCCGGTGGTTGAACAGCCGGAAGAAGAGTGGCGTGGCCGTAGTGGCACGGTGCTCAGCGCGGTGTTGCAGGACTTCGGCACGCTGGCAGAACACGACATTTATATTGCCGGCCGTTTCGAGATGGCAAAAATCGCTCGTGAACGTTTCTGTGCCGAACGTGGCGCACTGGAAGCGCATATGTTTGGCGACGCCTTCTCGTTTATCTGAGGCGCGAAGCGGTATCAAACGGGGTGGCCAATGGCTGCCCCTTTTTATTGGGGCGTCAGCGGAATTTCAGGCATAAAAAAACCCGCCCCTGACAGGCGGGAAGTACGGCAACTAAACTTGGCGGGATGCTGCGGTTTTAAGTGTTGACGCAGTCATCCCAAATAGACACAGCTAAACGCGTTCGAAGACGGTGGCAATCCCCTGACCCAGACCGATGCACATGGTTGCCAGACCAAACTGCACGTCACGGCGTTCCATATTGTTCAGCAGGGTGGTAGAGATACGTGAACCCGAGCAGCCTAATGGATGGCCCAGAGCAATGGCGCCACCGTTCAGGTTGATTTTGTCGTCAATGCTGTCCAACAGCCCCAGATCCTTGATGCACGGCAGTGACTGGGCGGCAAAGGCTTCATTCAGTTCAAACAGATCGATGTCCTGCACGCTCAGTCCGGCGCGTTTCAACGCCAACTTGCTGGCAGGTACCGGGCCATAACCCATGATGGACGGGTCGCAACCGACCACTGCCATCGAACGAATGCGGGCTCGGGCTTTCAGGCCCAGCGCTTTGGCTCGTGACTCACTCATCAACAGCATGGCGGAAGCACCGTCAGACAAGGCCGAAGAGGTGCCGGCGGTGACGGTACCGTTGACCGGGTCGAATGCCGGACGCAGAGCCGCAAGGCTGGCGACGGTAGTTTCCGGGCGGATCACTTCGTCGAAGTCATAGCGGGTCAGCACCCCGTCGGCGTCATGGCCGGTGGTTGGGATGATTTCATTCTTGAAATAGCCGGCCAGAGTGGCGGCATGCGCGCGTTGGTGCGAGCGTGCTGCGAACTCATCCTGCATCTGGCGGCTGATATTGTGCATCTTGGCCAGCATTTCGGCCGTCAGGCCCATCATACCAGCGGCTTTTGCCACGCTGCGGCTCAGACCCGGGTGGAAATCCACGCCGTGATTCATCGGCACGTGGCCCATATGCTCTACGCCACCAATCAGGCTGACGTGTGCATCGCCGACCATAATGGCGCGTGCGGCATCGTGCAGCGCCTGCATGGAGGAACCGCACAGTCGGTTGACGGTGACCGCAGGAACGCTATGCGGGATCTCGGCCAACAGGGAAGCGTTACGGGCGATGTTAAAGCCCTGCTCCAGCGTTTGCTGCACGCAACCCCAGTAGATGTCGTCAATTTCGGCGGCATCCAGCGACGGATTGCGGCTCAGTACGGCGCGCATCAGGTGAGCGGAAAGATCTTCAGCACGTACCTGGCGGAAGGCGCCGCCCTTGGAGCGGCCCATCGGCGTGCGTACGGCATCAACAATAACTACGTTTTCCATCTTTATGACCTCATGCCGGTTGGCCAGTGGAGACATCGGACAGCGGGGCTGCCACCGGGTAGTAGCTTTCATTATGTTCGGCTTTGGCGCGCAGGCCGGCAGGCACCTGATACAGGGCACCAAGATGCGCATAACGCTGGGCCAGTTCAACATAATTGGCGGTGCCAAGCGTATCCAGGTAGCGGAACGCCCCACCGTGGAACGGAGGGAAACCGATGCCGTAGACCAGCGCCATATCGGCTTCGGCCGGGCTGGCAATAATGTTTTCTTCCAGGCAGCGCACCACTTCGTTAATCATCGGGATCATCATGCGGGCGATAATTTCTTCGTCGCTGATGGTCTGACGCGGTTGGCTGACTTCGGCCAGCAGCACATCGGTCTGCTCATCGTTGTCTTTACGCGGCTTGCCTTTGTTGTCCTGACTGTAACGATAGAAGCCCAGCTGGTTTTTCTGGCCAAAACGCTGGTTATCGAACATCACGTCGATAGCATCACGGTAATCTTTACCCATACGCTCCGGGAAACCGGCTGCCATTACCGCCTGAGCGTGGTGTGCGGTATCAATCCCCACGACGTCGAGCAGGTAAGCCGGGCCCATTGGCCAGCCAAACTGTTTTTCCATCACTTTGTCGATCTGGCGGAAGTCTGCACCGTCGCGCAGCAGCATGCTGAAACCGGCAAAATACGGGAACAACACGCGGTTGACGAAGAACCCTGGGCAATCGTTAACCACAATTGGCGTTTTGCCCATACGGCTGGCATAGGCCACCACGGCGGCGATGGTGCTGTCGCTGGTCTGCTCACCGCGGATAATTTCCACCAGTGGCATACGGTGTACCGGGTTAAAGAAGTGCATACCGCAGAAATTCTGTGGGCGCTTCAGCGATTTTGCCAGGTGATTAATCGGAATGGTCGAGGTATTGGACGCCAGCACGGTATCTTCACCGATCAGGCCTTCCACTTCGGACAGTACTGCTGCCTTAATCTTTGGATTCTCGACCACGGCTTCGACGATCACCTGTGCGCGTTCGATACCGGCATAATCCAGCGTCGGTTGAATGGTCGACAGCACCTGGGCCATCTTCATGCCATCCAGCTTGCCACGTTCCAACTGCTTGTTCAGCAGTTTGGCGGCTTCATTCATACCGAGCGTCAGGGACTTGTCGCTGATGTCTTTCATGATCACCGGCACGCCTTTGAGCGCGGACTGGTAGGCGATACCGCCACCCATGATACCGGCCCCCAACACTGCAGCCTGCTTCGGTGCTTCGATACCTTTTGCCAGCTTCTTCGCCTGACCCTTCACAAACTGGTCATTAAGGAAGATACCGACTAATGCGCGGGCCTCTTTGGAACGGGCCAATGGCACAAAGCTGGCGGTTTCCAGTTTAAGAGCTTCATCCCGGCCCAGCCTGGCGGCGGCCTCAATGGTTTTAACTGCGGTCATTGGCGCCGGATAATGTTTGCCGGCGGTTTGCAGCACCATGCCTTTGGCGGTGGTGAAGCTCATGGCCGCTTCGATTGGGCTGAGTTTCAACGGCTCGAGCTTGGGTTGGCGATAAGCGCGCCAGTCCAGTTTGCCCTCAATGGCCTGTTGCAGCATTTTCAGCGCAGCTTCCACCAATTTTTCCGGTGCAACGACCGCATCCACCAGGCCGACCTTCAGCGCGTCTTTGGCGCTGACGTCTTTACCGGCGGCGATAATTTCCAGCGCGCTGTCATTACCCAGCAGGCGGGGCAGGCGAACCGAACCGCCGAAGCCCGGCATAATGCCCAGTTTGGTTTCCGGCAGGCCGATGCGCGCATCCGGTGACGCGACACGGAAGTCGGTTGCCAGAATGCATTCACAGCCGCCGCCGAGCGCATAGCCATTAATGGCCGAAATGGTCGGTACCGGCAGATCTTCCAGCCGGTTAAAGATCGCATTGGCGAAGGTCAGCCACTGCTGCAGCTTTTCAGCCGGGGCAGCGAACAGCGAAAGGAATTCGGTGATGTCGGCGCCGACAATAAAGGCGGCCTTGGTGGAACGCAGCAGCAAGCCTTTCAGCTCGGTCTGCTTTTCCAGCACCGCGAGCGCTTCGCCCAGGCTGGCAACGGTGCGGGTATCCAGCTTGTTGACCGAGCCTGGGGCATTGAACACCAGCTCGGCGATGCCGTTGTCGAGCCAATGTAGTTGTAATGTTTCGCCTTGGTAGAGCATGTCTATCTCCTGAATCAGCGTTTGATCTGGTATGACCAGATGATGAGGAGTGTGGTTTTTATGTTAACAATATGCAAATGAGAGATTGCATTTTTGCTGGTCTGATCACATGGCGTTGGGTTAGTGTTTTGATTTAAAACGAAGTTATATTTTATGCTTTATGGTGATTTGTCGGCGTGTGAAAGCCCTATTACTCTTGCCAAAGCAGAGCGCTGCCCACGCAGAGGTGTGAAATGAGTAAAGCGGTATGTGTAAAACACAGCGGTTTCTGGAGTATTCCCGCCAGAACCATGACGTTGGCTTGCCTGCTGGTGTTTATGGCTCAGATGGCAACGACGGTGTATTTACCTTCATTACCGACGGTGATGCAGGAACTGGGAATGACGCGCCGCGCCACCGAGCTTTCGATATCGATATTCGTGATAGGTGCCGCCCTGCCGGTATTGTTCTGGGGGGCGGCAGCCGATCGTTTTGGCCGTCGCCTGCCGCTGACATTGTCTCTGGCGCTGTTTATCAGTTGCAGTGCGCTGCTGGCGTTTTGCAGTAACGGTACTCAATTATTGATGCTGCGGGCGCTGCAGGGGGTGGCCGCCGGCGGTGCTGCGATCATCGCGCGAATTATTGTTCGTGATAACTGGAGTGGTGATGAGCTGGCAAGGCGTCTCTCGGTTCTGTCGATAGCCTTTATCGCCGCGTTGGGCGGTGGGCAATTTGTCGGCGGGCTGCTTAGCCAGTACTCACACTGGCAAATGGGTTTTGTCCTGATGGGGCTGACCGGGTTGGCGATCCTGCTATTAATGGTGGCGCTGCCACTGGAAGCGGGTCGCACCCTGGGCCAGCGCCCGGCCATGGTGGCAACCTATTGGCTTATTCTGCGTCGACCGGGATTCTTCTGGCCGGCGATTGTCGGCGGGTTGGGGTTTGCTACCACTGTCACCTTGCAGGAAGTGAGCCCGTTTATCATGCAGCAGGGGTTTGGCCTCAACGTTACCGCCTTTGGGGCGCTGGGGCTGGTGATCGGCGTGGCTTACTTTACCGGGGCAATGGCAGTAAACCGGACGGTGGCACGTATTGGCGGCAAGTGGCTGATGCAGGCAGGGACGAGTATCGTCGCCGTCACCACCGCTGCGATTATGCTGCTGTGGTGGAGCGGTACGCTGGTGGGGCTTTCCGGTATGACAGTTTTCATCGCGCTGTATTGCCTGACGATCTTTGGCCAGGCGATACTGTTCCCCAACAGCATGGCGATGGCGGTGAGCGATGCCAAAGAACAGGGTGCTTATGCTATGGCACTGTGTGGTTTTCTGCAGCAGTGTCTGGCGGGTATTGCCGCTGCCGGTGCGGTTTTGCTCGAACATCACGGCCTGTGGGCGGTCGCGATCGCGTTACTGGGACTGATTGCCTGGCTAATTGTTAAGCTGCGGATGTAACGACGTTTACAGTGATTTGCGAACCGCTCCGCATGCCAGAGCTGATGGGGTTGGTGCACCTGAACGGTGTGCTAAGATGACTCATTCCGTTCTAATGGTATGTATAAGGGTATTGTGATGGAAACACTGGCTTCTTTGTATAACGACCACCTGGCAGAGCTACAAAAGCGGGCGCGTGAAGTGTTAACGCGTAACAAATTGGATGCGTTGCTGATTCACTCCGGGGAATTGCAGCGGATATTCCAGGATGACCGTAGCTACCCGTTCAAAGTGAACGCACACTTTAAGGCCTGGGTGCCCGTCACTTCAGTGCCAAACTGCTGGCTGTGGGTGGATGGCGTTAACAAACCGAAGCTGTGGTTCTATTCGCCGGTAGATTACTGGCACAGCGTTGAGCCACTGCCGGAGAGTTTCTGGACCAAGTCCGTTGAACTGATACCGCTGGCCAATGCTGATGAAATCGCGCAGCAGCTTCCTGCTCAGCGTGAGCGTGTGGGTTATATCGGCTATGCGCAGCAGCGTGCTCGCGATCTGGGTATCCTGGCGGAAAACGTCAACCCGAAAGCGGTGTTGAACTACCTCGATTTCCATCGTTCCATCAAAACCGGCTACGAGCTGGCCTGTATGCGCGAAGCACAGAAGACCGCTGTAATGGGGCACCGTGCTGCTCATGAGGCCTTCCTGTCCGGCATGAGTGAGTTTGATATCAACCAGGCTTACCTCACGGCGACGGGGCATCGCGATACCGATGTGCCTTATGACAACATTGTTGCGCTGAATGAGCATGCGTCAGTGCTGCATTACACCACGCTGGATCATCAGCCACCGTCCGAAATGCTGAGCTTCCTGCTTGACGCCGGTGCCGAATATAACGGTTACGCCGCTGATTTGACACGCACCTACGCGGGCCAGAGCGGCAGTGATTTTGCACACCTGATAAAAGATCTTAACACTGAGCAACTGGCGCTGATGGCTACCATCAAAGCTGGCGTGCGTTACACCGATTACCATGTGCAAATGCATCAACGCGTCGCCAAACTGCTCAAGAGCCACAAGCTGGTGAGTGGCATCAGTGAAGAAGCCATGGTAGAGCAGGGGCTGACCACACCATTCCTGCCACACGGTCTGGGCCACCCTCTGGGGTTGCAGGTACACGACTCAGCCGGCTTTATGCAGGATGAACAGGGGACCCATCTGGCCGCCCCGTCCAAATATCCGTACCTGCGCTGCACCCGGGTGTTGCAACCAGGCATGGTATTGACCATTGAGCCTGGCATGTATTTTATTGAGTCCCTGCTGGCGCCATGGCGCAGCGGTGAATTCAGTCAACACTTTGCCTGGGATCGCATCGATGCACTGAAACCTTATGGTGGTATCCGTATTGAAGACAATATTGTGATCCACGAAAAGCGTATCGAGAACATGACGCGCGATCTGAATCTGGCCTGATGCAGCCTTATCCGATCCCGGCAGGCCCCGTCAGTGTCAGCGAAGAAATAAAGAAGAGCCGTTTCATCACCCTGCTGGCACCGACCGGCGGGGTTGATGTGGCAAAGGCGTTTATCCAGCAGGTTCGTGATGAACATCCGGCGGCCAGGCACCATTGCTGGGCATTTGTCGCCGGGCCACCGACGGACTCACAGCAGTTGGGTTTTTCCGACGACGGTGAACCTTCCGGCACGGCGGGTAAACCCATTCTGGCCCAACTGATGGGCAGCGGCATCGGCGAAATCACCGCCGTGGTGGTACGTTACTACGGCGGTATCAAGTTGGGTACCGGCGGCTTGGTGAGAGCCTACGGCAGTGGTGTGCAGCAGGCATTAAAGCAATTGGCCGTGAGCTACAAAATTCCGCAGGCCGAATATACTTTGCAATGTGACTATGCTCAGTTGGCGTTGGTAGAGAATCTGTTGCAGCAAACTGAAGGGCGGATTGTACAGGGGGAATATGGCGCTTTCGTCATGCTGCATCTGGCTTTACCGGTCACCGGCGTTGAAGCGTTCGGGAATAAATTACGTGATCTCAGTCGCGGTAATTTGCAATTAACCCCCATTTCGCAATAATTCCCCCAACTGAATTGCTAAGGATCGTGCTGAAATGCATTTTCGCGCTATAACCCGTATCGTTGGTTTGCTGGTCATCCTGTTCTCCGGGACGATGTTTATTCCTGGTCTGGTGGCATTGATATACCGCGATGGGGCGGGGCGGGCATTCAGCCAGACCTTCTTTGTGGCGGTAACTATTGGCCTGATGCTGTGGTGGCCTAACCGTAAACAAAAGCATGAGTTGAAGCCACGAGAGGGGTTTCTGATTGTGGTGTTGTTCTGGACGGTGCTGGGCAGCGTCGGGGCATTACCGTTTTTATTTTCGGAGCGACCTAATCTTTCGCTGACCGATGCCTTCTTCGAATCGTTTTCCGGTTTAACCACCACGGGGGCGACGACGCTGGTGGGGTTGGACTCACTACCCAAAGCCATTTTGTTCTATCGTCAGATGCTGCAATGGATGGGCGGGATGGGGATCATTGTGTTGGCAGTCGCGATACTGCCCATCCTCGGCGTCGGTGGCATGCAGCTGTACCGCGCAGAAATGCCAGGGCCGTTGAAAGATAACAAAATGCGTCCACGCATTGCCGAAACGGCCAAAACTCTGTGGCTGATTTACGTTCTGTTGACCATTGCCTGTGCGCTGGCACTTTGGGGCGCCGGCATGTCGGTGTTTGACGCCATCGGCCACAGTTTCTCGACCATCGCTATTGGCGGTTTCTCTACCCACGATGCCAGCATCGGCTATTACGCCAGTCCGACCATCAACACCATCATTGCGATTTTCCTGCTGATCTCCGGTTGTAACTATGGCTTGCACTTCGCCTTGCTGAGCGGCCGCAGTCTGAAAGTGTATTGGCGAGATCCTGAGTTCCGTATGTTTATTGCCGTGCAGTTGACGCTGGTAGTGGTGTGCACCGCCGTGCTGTGGGGACATGGGGTCTACAAAACCGGAATGGAAACGGTCAATCAGGCGTTCTTCCAGGTGGTGTCGATGGCGACAACGGCGGGCTTTACCACTGACAGCATTGCCAAATGGCCGTTATTCCTGCCGATGCTGTTGCTGTGTTCCGCATTTATAGGTGGCTGTGCCGGCTCGACCGGTGGCGGCCTGAAAGTGATCCGTATCCTGCTGCTGTATTTACAGGGTTCGCGTGAGCTAAAAAGGTTGGTGCACCCTAATGCGGTTTACACTATTAAATTGGGTAACCGCGCGCTGCCGGAACGTATCCTGGAGGCGGTCTGGGGATTCTTCTCTGCTTATGCGCTGGTGTTTATCGTCAGCATGCTGGCAATTATTGCTACCGGCGTTGATGATTTCTCTGCCTTTGCTGCCGTAACGGCGACGTTGAACAACCTTGGACCTGGGCTGGGAGTGGTGGCGGATAACTTTACCACTATGCCTGCACCGGCGAAGTGGATCCTGGTTCTGACGATGCTGTTCGGGCGCCTTGAGGTCTTTACACTGCTGGTTCTGTTTACGCCGACGTTCTGGCGTGAATGATCCTGATAGAAGGAGTAACGCCGTGAAGGCACTGATTCTTTATTCTAGCCGTGATGGGCAAACACGTTCTATCGCTTCTTATATAGCAAACAAATTGCAGGATACGCTGCGCTGCGACGTGATCGATTTGCTGCAGGCGGACAATGTCGACCTCAATCAGTATCAGCAGGTACTGATTGGTGCCTCAATACGCTATGGCCATTTCCATCCGACGCTGGAAAAGTTCGTTAAGCGTCATGCCGAACAGTTGAACCTGATGCCGAGCGCATTCTTTAGCGTGAACCTGACCGCACGTAAGGCAGACAAGCGTTCCCCACAGACTAACGCCTATACCCGCAAGTTCCTGTTGTCTTCCCCCTGGCAGCCAAAACAGTGTGTCGTGTTTGCCGGCGCGCTTCGTTATCCACGTTATCGCTGGTTCGATCGAGTCATGATTCAACTTATTATGCGAATGACGGGCGGCGAAACGGATACCAGTAAAGAAGTGGAGTATACCGACTGGCAGCAGGTGGACCGTTTTGCTCAGGAGTTTGGCCATATTCAGTATGAAAAATGACGGAAACGCTGACTTGTGCAGCGC
>NZ_MCGS01000049.1:0-39831 GCF_002607755.1 Serratia sp. BW106 | reverse complement strand
ACGGTGCCAGGTGTAGCCACCGCCGGCACGCAGCGCCAGCTCACCGAACTGTTTGCCGCCGTACACCGCCAGGTGGTAGTTGTCGCTGTCGGCATTCGAACCATAGCCACCGTCCAGCGAAGTGCGGGTGTAACCGGTCGCCACGCCCAGGCGCCAGTCATCCGCCAATGCCGAGTCCAGCCCCACCAGCACGCCGTAGGTCGAAGCCTGATAGCCCGTCGCATTGGCATCGCCCGACGCATGGTCCCAGGCACCCAGCAACTGCGCCCAGGCACCGCCGTCATCGTCAGCCTTGATGTCCGGCGAGGTCGCCAGCCCTTCCGCCTGCCGCAGGCGGCCATTCAGCGCATCACGCAGGTAACGGCTGTCGTTGACCTGTGCCGAGGCAATATCCGCGTGGATCTGCCCGGACAACTGACGGAACGCCTGACGGGCTTCCCCTGTAGATCCCGCATTGAGGATGCTCTCGTACACCGGATTGCCCGCCGCCAATGCCTCTGCCGCTGCCGCGACCGCACGCTCGTTCTGGGTTGCTGCCACGCTGGCGAAACTGGTGTCGTTACGACCGACGTTCAACGTGACCTGATTGGGTTGGTAAGTCAGATCGGCGTCCAGGAAGGGAGAGAAGGTTGAAGTGGAAGCAAACTGCCCGCTGATGCCTTGTTGAGCAGTCAGAATGTTGTACTGGCGACCAAGCAAGCTGCTCACGCTACCTTGCGACAACAGGTTGGCGTTTTGTTCCTGCAGCACCGCCACTTCGCCCCCGCCGATCGTCGCCGATCCGTTGCTTTGGATCCGATCGCTCTGGCCGTTGGGGGCCACTTCCACCGCGTAACGGGAACCCGGCTCGAAACTGACGTTACGAGCCACATTCAGCGTGCCGATCGAGTTACCCGGCGCCACGGTACCGCCGCTGCGGGCGGTCAGTGAGCCCACAGTACCGGAGCCACCCAGCACACCGGCGTTTTGCACCGTGACGTCCGAAGTGACCGAGCCGTTAATCGCCAGCAGGCCCTGATTGATCAATGTCGGCCCCGCGTAACTGTTATTGCCGGTCAGTACCAATGTGCCGATGCCCTGTTTGGTCAGGCCGCCGTGGCCGGAAATGTTGTTGCTCCAGACATCCAACCCGCAATGCGTATCGTCACACACGCGTTCGGTCGGTTTGCCCTTGTCCAGCACCGCGCCGACGCCCGGTAAATTCACCACAAACTGTTCCGGGCCGTAGGCACCGCTAACACGGAACTCCTCAGGAATATCTTGTTCGGTGACAAACATGCCCGGGCCGTTAATCGCCTTGCCCAGATCGATCATCCCCCAGCCATATAGCGCATCGATACCCGGAGCGCCCATATCAACGGTGGTGGTCTTCAGCACCGAGGCAACCTGTGCGCCGGTCATGTACGGGAAGCGCTCCATCAGCACCGCAATGCTGCCTGCCACGTGCGGTGCCGCCATCGAAGTCCCGCTGTATTTGGCGTAACCGGTGGTCAGGTTATCTACACTGTTGCCTTCGATGATCGAGCTGTACACCTTGGTCCCCGGTGCGGCAACGCAGAAGCTGGCGGTATAACCGCAGCGTGAGGAGAAGCTGCTGATGCTGTAATCGCCGGTGTTGCTCGGATCCTGCAGGCTAGCGACCGACAGCCAATTGGGGGCGATTTCCGGCACGAAATAGGCCAGGCCGGCCATGGCGTCCGGGTTATTCAGGTTGTAATCGTTACCGGCGGCAAAAATGGTAACGATGCCGCTACGTGCCGCATCGATCGCGCCCTGATAAGCGCCACCGGCTTTGGTGCCAAGGATCTGTTTGATTTGATCGAACTGCTTTTGCGCATCGGCGAGCGTGAAGTGGGGATAGGCAGGATCCTTGCCGCCCTGATCGAACTTCTCGGTGATGCCGATGCCCCAACTGTTATTGATAATGCGCGCGCCACTGGCGATCAACGCATCCCAGCCGGCCTGGTACACCGCGCCATCATTACCGAGAATGATGCCGTCCTCCGGGCCCGGATCGCCGTTTTCCGCGCTGATGATTTGTGCGTTGAACGCCACGCCGTGCATCTCGCCGCCATCGCGGTTGCCGGCAGCGATGCCGCCCACATGGGTACCGTGTGAACCCAGCGTGCCGTCGGAGTCCACGCTCGGCGTGCCGTCATAGCGGAATACGTCGCCTTTTTTCACCGGAATATAGGGATCGGTGTATTCGCGGATGCCGGTAGTCACCAGATTGATTACCTTGTTCTGGCTGGCAAACTCCGGGTGTTTGGCATACACCGGCTGATCGAAAATGCCGAGTTTTACGCCTTTCCCGCTATAACCGGCGGCGTAGGCCTGATCGGCGTGGATCGCCCCCAGGCCCCATTCGGCGTTGAATTCATTACTACGCCAACTTGAAGGATCACCCGGCTTACCGCTCTCTACATAAGGTGCAGCCTGCGCTCCACCGATCGCCGCCAGGCAAAAAAGCACAGCACTCCACTGTGCGCGATTAACACCAATTTCAGGCCAGCCGAAGGCCGCCTGAACAGGCTTGACTCCTTTACGTCTATTTTCCATCCCAGATACCGTCCATTGTTGTTTGCAAATGTCTTATTGATTTTTTTGTGTAACAGTTTCGTAACACCAAATAAATAAAGCACAACAATCTCAAGCGCGCCTAATGGGTCAAGGCGCTGGATGATCTAAACGGGAGCCTGAGGATCGAGTAAAAAAGGGGAAAGACATAAGGATCTTCGATGGCTTTAAGCCAGCGAGAAGCGTGAATTTATCGTGCTGAGGATGAAATATAATCAAATGATAAATAAGGATAATAGAAACAAAAAAGGCCGCATGGGTATCTCCCCTGCGGCCTGTTCAACAATGCTTAAGATGCTCTTTTTATCAATTTTAATTATAACTATTGCCAATACTCACTCAGTGAAATGTGCTGGTTTTCGCCGAGAATGGCAGTAAAAATTGGACTATCATGCTAGCGGTTTTCTGCTGTTCATCGCATCTTCCTCGGCCTGACGAATTATGGCTTTCGCCATCCACTGCGTCACATCCTGAATACCACCGAGATCCAGACCCCAAATATCTTTCAGGACCAGGAAAACTTCCGAACCATAGATCAGCGAAAAAGAATGAATCACCCGCTGTAACGCCTCGGGCGATAGTTTATCCTGCAACGGTTCAACCGCCAGGTTCAGCAGGCGTTTGCGGTTGCCGCGGACGAACTTTTCAATCGGTTTAATGGTGCTGGATTGTGCCTCGGCCCATTGCTGAAGAGACAACAGCAATGCAGCGCGCAAAGCCCCCTCATGTTGTTCCATTTGCGGATAAGCAAAGCTCAATAATTGTTGGATGCGTGTCCCAGCGTCATGGTCTGTCGGTTGCCATTCAAGAATGGGCCCCAAACTCTCGGCAACCACCGCAGTGATCAATGCACTCTGGGTGGGAAAGTAGCGATAAGCCGTCGCACGGGAAACTTGCGCATGCTGAGCCAATTCAGTAATGGAAGGAAAGGCCCCAGCATCAAACAATACCATCGCGCTAGCGAGCAACAGCTTGCGAGTTCTGGCTCGGGTATGGGTCAAATCTTGGGGTAGGGTTAATGGCACAGCGGACCTCTTTCTCACCAATATAACGCAGGCCAGAACAAGAGCTCAGGCGAATATACCCACTGTAACAAACTTGCCGGACTCTGCGCTATCCAGGAGAAGACGCAAATCTGTCCTTTCACTTATTGAATGAGACATCAATCTCATTTTCATACCAAACCCACTTGCATAAATGATACGACAGTCTCATTATGATGTTGAATTCACCGACTACGCTCAGCAACCTTAGTCAACACCAGGGATTCAATTTATATAACTAATTAAATTATAATAAAATTATTAAAAAGCGTGGCGGCCATCCGGACCTATAATTCAGGAACAGGCTAATGAACAATAATCAGGCAATCATCTATATTGCGACGACAGCGGACACTAAAGGACGAGAACTAGCTTATGTTCGCAGCCTGATCGCTGATACTGGACTACCCACGCTAACCGTCGACTTATCGACTCATCATGTCCCGGCCTGCCACCCTGCCGATATTTCCGCAGCCACGGTTGCAAGCTATCATCCTGAAGGCGAGAGCGCCGTATTTTGTGGCGATCGCGGGAGAGCCATTGCCGCCATGGCCATTGCTTTCGAGCGATTTATGCTCTCACGGCAGGACGTTGCAGCCTTGCTTGGCCTCGGGGGCTCCGGCGGCACCGCATTGATTACGCCCGCCATGCAGCAATTACCCATTGGCCTGCCAAAGTTGATGGTGTCGACCATGGCTTCCGGTGACACCTCCGGCTATGTCGGCGCCAGTGATATAGGCATGTTGTATTCGGTTACCGACGTCGCCGGGCTCAACCGTATTTCCCGCCTCGTTTTAGGTAACGCCGCACATCAAATTGCCGGTGCCGTTCGATTTGCTACGCCGGTTGATACCGACAGTAAACCCGCCGTTGGACTTACCATGTTCGGCGTCACGACTCCCTGTATTCAGGCGGTGACTGCGGCAATTGAAAATGAGTGGGATTGCCTGGTATTTCATGCGACAGGCAGCGGTGGCCAGGCGATGGAAAAACTGGTCGACAGCCATCTGCTGAACGGGGTGTTCGATTTAACCACCACCGAGGTCTGTGACCATCTGTTTGGCGGCGTGCTGGCCTGCACAGAAGATCGCTTCGACGCGATAGCCCGTACCGGCATTCCCTGTGTCATGTCCTGCGGTGCTCTGGATATGATCAACTTTGGTCATCCCGGTACCATTCCTGATCACTACGCTGAACGCCAGTTCTACAACCATAATGCCCAGGTGACGCTAATGCGCACTACGCCAGAAGAAAATGCCCAAATGGGCCGCTGGATCGGTGAAAAGTTGAACGCATGCGCAGGGGAGATTCGCTTCCTGATCCCTGAAGGAGGTGTTTCAGCACTTGATGCCCCAGGGCAAGCCTTTTGGGATCCTGAGGCGCTGGCCGCCTTCGTCAGCGCACTGGAAGCAACCTGGCAGCCCACAGAGAAACAGAGTCTGATCAAGACCCCTTACAACATCAACGATCCCCGCTTTGCCGACACCGCCGTGCTGCATTTCCGGGAGATCTCTCATTCTTTTTGATTGGAGTTACACATGGCCAAACACACTCGACAGGCATTACTGACCAAATTCAGGGGAATGATTGCCCGCCGCGAACCGATCATCGGTGGCGGTGCCGGCACCGGCCTATCGGCCAAGTGTGAAGAGGCTGGTGGTATTGATCTGATCGTCATTTACAACTCGGGCCGCTACCGTATGGCTGGCCGCGGTTCCCTGGCTGGCCTATTGGCTTACGGTAATGCCAACGAAATCGTGATGGACATGGCCAAAGAAGTCTTGCCGGTAGTTAAGCACACCCCGATTTTAGCTGGGGTAAACGGCACCGATCCTTTTTGCCACTTTGATAAGTTTCTTGATGAAATTAAAAGCACGGGCTTCGCTGGTGTACAAAACTTCCCGACGGTGGGCCTGATTGACGGCAACTTCCGCGCCAATCTGGAAGAAACCGGAATGGGCTATGCGCTGGAAGTGGATATGATTCGGCTAGCGCATGAAAAAGACCTGCTGACCACCCCCTACGTTTTTAATGCGCAAGACGCGATCGCAATGACCGAAGCAGGTGCAGATATCATCGTCCCGCACATGGGGCTGACAACCGGTGGGAGCATTGGCGCAGAAACGGCGCTGACACTGGCTGATTGCGTATCTCTGATTAACGAATGGGCCCTGGCCGCCAAGCAGGTTCGCGAAAACGTCATCGTCCTGTGTCACGGGGGCCCAATAGCCACGCCTGAAGACGCTTCCTATATCATGCAGCACTGCCCGTTAGTTGATGGTTTCTATGGTGCCAGTTCGATGGAACGCCTACCTACGGAGCTCGCTTTAACCGAGACTACTCGTCAATTTAAAAAAATTAACAGAGATTGATGGGAAAATAGCTTACTCGCGCGCAACACCAGGGAAACCCGTTTTTAACGGGAAGTGAAGTAGCAGTGAGATAAGCAAAAGGGCCAGAGATTAATCTGGCCCTTTTTATTTACCACATGAAATTATTACTGTGCAGTCGTCATTTTCGACTTCATGTTTTTCATGTGTTCCATCATTTTCTGTTCGCGTTTCTGATAATTCTCATTGTATTGTTTTTTCTGCTCAGGGGTCAGCAGGTTATACATTTTATTTTCAGCTTTGGCGCGCTCCAGCATATGTTCGGACTGCGCTTTGCTGATGGCGTCAATTTGGGTTTTCGCTTTGGCTTCATCGAAGCTGTCGGAAGCCACCATGCTATGCAGCGCCTGGCGCTCATCTTTGGTCCCTTCACCGCGCTTCTGGTGTGTTTCTTTCATGATATCGCGCATTTGCTGGCGCTGCTGCTCGGTCAGGTTCAGGCCGGCAAACGGGCCACCTTTACCTTCGCCTTTGTGGTGCATCATTTTCATGTTCATCGGTGTGGCATCTGTGGTGGCCGGCGCCGCCGTAGTATCGGCTGCGAAAGCCATAGAAGCAGAACCCAGAGCCAGAGTAGAAGCGACAAATAAAGCGGTCAGTTTACGCATAATCATTTCCTTAAAATTATTCTTCATCAGGAGCGCTGTACGTGAACAGGCTCATCTTTCGTCGGAGATAATAATAGGCCGATAAATATATAGTAATGCGATGGAGTGTAAATTTATTAAAGCCCGAAACACTTTTATTCATCAATAATGAATGAATTATGAAGATAATGTGTATTAACTGGAAATTTTGGTTTCCCATCACATAAAACTCACCACAACATGGAGTTTAATTCTATAGGATTACTCCTGCCAACGGCCCACTTTATTATAATGTAGACCTCTGTGCTACAACCGCCCTGCAACAAGCTGATAGCCGTACCAATGCGCTGAGATCGCATGGATCTCTCGAAACCTCAGGTTCTCACATACACTCTAAGGCAAGGGAGTAATCGAACGATTACAGAGCAAAACTAATTATTGCTTATATAATAGTTTCATCCCCCACCGGTGAAAAACGTGTTATATGATGGAGATACGTGCACTACGGCCACTCCCGGGCCAATAACCTGCGGCTGCGCTCCTTGCACAGACCTGGCTGTCGTGCCCTTTTGAGGAATCATCATGTTCGCAGACCAAGGCCCTATGCTTCTTAACGCCCACTTCGGCACCAACAGCCCTTATTGGCGGTTGACGTTTGACAGCAACGCCCTGGCGTTGTCGGCAGTTAAAGGCAAAACCCATATGGCCGTGGCGCTCAGCGCCATGCAGGCAGCAAAAATCCGTCGCCTGAGTGGCATTACCGCCAGCCTTGATATCACCATCACGATCAGCGGTGAGCCAATACACCTGCATCTGGTCGGGCGCAGAATCAACAATCTGGAGTGGGCGGGCACCGCTTCCGCCTTCAGCGATACCCAATCGGTCGCCCGTGATTTGGTGCACGGCCTTTCTTTCGCCGAACAGGTGGTATCTGAAGCCAACTCTGTGATTGTGATTGTCGATCAGCATGGCCGTATTCAGCGCTTCAACCGTCTGAGTGAAGAGTACACCGGCCTGCACGAACATGATGTTATTGGTAAAAACGTCTTTCAGCTGTTTATGAGCCCGGAGGAAGCTTCGGCATCGCGGCGCAACATCGCCGGCTTTTTCCGTAATGGGTCGTCCTATGAGGTGGAACGTTGGATCAAAACGGTAAAGGGCGAGCGGCTGTTTTTGTTCCGCAACAAGTTCGTTCACAGCGGCAGCGGTAAAAATGAAGTCTTTCTGATCTGCTCCGGCACCGATATCACCGAAGAGCGTCGCGCCCAGGAACGTCTGCGGGTGCTGGCCAATACCGACATCATCACCGGCCTGCCTAACCGCAATGCCATTCAGGACAAAATCACCCAGTCGATCGCCGCACGCGATGGCAGCAACGTTGGGCTGGTGTATCTCGATCTCGACAACTTTAAAAAGGTTAATGACGCCTACGGCCATATGTTCGGCGATCGTTTACTGGTAGAGGTGTCGCTGGCAGTGCTCGGCTGTCTGGCTGAGGACCAAACCCTGGCCCGACTGGGGGGTGATGAATTTCTGGTGCTGGCCCAGCAGGCCGACCGCGAGATGCTGCAACGCCTGGCTCAACGTATTATCGACCGGCTGAAAACGCCGTTCCGTATAGGGCTAATCGAGGTTTATACCGGCTGCTCTATTGGTATTGCGCTGTGTCCAGAACATGGCAACGATCTCGACAGCCTGATCCGCAGCGCCGATACCGCCATGTACGTCGCCAAAGAGCACGGCAAACGGACCTATACCGTGTTCTCGCCGGAAATGAACAAACGCGTCGCGGAATACATGTGGCTGGATACCAACCTGCGTAAGGGATTGGAGCAAAACCAGCTGGTGGTGTATTACCAGCCAAAAATCGAGGCGATCAGCGGCAAAGTCTGCAGTGTGGAAGCGCTGGTACGCTGGGATTCACCCGAGCGCGGTCTGATCCCACCGCTGCAGTTTATCTCTTACGCCGAAGAGTCCGGCCTGATCGGCCCACTCGGCCGCTGGGTGCTGCAAACCGCCGCCAAACAGGCCGCTCACTGGCAACGACAAGGGCTGCAACTGCGGGTCGCGGTCAATCTTTCCGCCCGGCAATTGGTTGATGACTCTATCGTTGAGGATTTGGCACAGGTGTTACTGCAAAATCAACTGGCCCCCTGCCTGCTGGACTTCGAACTCACGGAAAGCAGCCTGATTGAAGATGAGAAACGCGCACGCGAAGTGATTACCCGGCTACGTGAGCTGGGTGCACAGGTTCATCTTGATGATTTTGGCACCGGCTACTCTTCGCTGGCGCAACTGGCGCGTATTCCGCTGGATGCCATTAAGCTGGATAAAAGCTTTGTGCGGGGCGTGAATGATAATCCGGTTTCACAGTCGCTGGTGCGCGCCATCGTGGCGGCGGCCGAAGCGCTCAAATTCCGGGTGATCGCCGAAGGTGTGGAGACCGAAAGCGAGAACCGATTCCTGGATGAAATCGGCGTGGATGAAAAACAGGGGTTCCTGTTTGCGCGGCCAATGCTCCCGGAACAGCTGGAACATTGGCTGCAGTCTTATCGCCCGCCATCTTCCTCAGCGTGAGGCGGGCAGGGTAACGTTAGCCGGCACGACGCAGGTTCAGCGTGTGGCGATCCTGCAGCATCACCAGGCGTTCAATATAGGCGCGATCCTTCTCCTCGATGGTGAAGGCCGAATGCACCCAGTCT
Organism: Serratia sp. BW106; assembly: GCF_002607755.1. Classification (NCBI taxonomy): domain Bacteria; kingdom Pseudomonadati; phylum Pseudomonadota; class Gammaproteobacteria; order Enterobacterales; family Yersiniaceae; genus Serratia; species Serratia sp. BW106. The sequence goes on along the minus strand of NZ_MCGS01000049.1, from coordinate 30,532 downwards.
TCGGTAATGTCCATCAGTTCCGAACGCGTTAACTGCAACACCCGCTGACGGGCTCGCAGCATGGCACGCATGCCGTTCAGTTTGGGCCGAATGGTATCAATGAAGGTACGGGTAGCCACGTAGGCATCGCCGGGCTGGAATAACTGATCGACCAGGCCACGGCTTTCAAACCATTCCGCCGTGTGCGACTCGCCGCCCCAAATCAACTCTTCCGCCAGACGCATGTTTCCCTTACGCGCCACCAGCGAATAGCCGCCCATACCGGGGAACAGATTGAAGGCAATTTCCGGGAACCCCATACGCGCATTGTTCTGCGCCAGAACGAAATGGTGCGCCAGCGCCGCCTCAAAGCCACCGCCCAGCGCGCTGCCCTCCACCATCGCGATGCTGACCGCGCCGGTATCAAACCCGCGTGCCGCCGCATGCACGCAATCAATACAGGCACGTGCGTAAGCCATCATCGCCTCACGCTTGCGGTTTTTAATCGCCTCGGCGAAGAACTGCAGATCGCCGCCCACGTTGAACATATTTGGCACCAGCGAGCCAGTAACCCAAAAATCAAACTGCAATGATGACTCTTTGGCCGCCTGCGCCAGCGTCATGATGTCTTCAATTAACGCCTGATTGAAGCAAGGACGCGGTTCGGCGCGCAGCAGCATCCACATGATGTGCCGCTCTTCCTCATAGTAGGCGGAGATTTGTGTCAAATTGCCCGCTTCGGTAAACGGACGACAGGTGGGGTGATTAAGTAATTTCATATGACCTTCCATTTTATCCAGTGATAACAGGTGAAACCGTTCCAGCCCCTACGGCTGCAGTGATGCTGCCGCAGGTAAACCGCAGCGCCACATCATGAGTAAACGCTTTCTTAGTGATGAAACAGATAAAAATTGGAGGCCGATGAACGAAAAAAAGCGTGCTGGCACGCGACTGATATAAGAATTTTACCTATCGGCGGGGAGTAACATTTCACCCGGGGAACGAACGCGCTAAGCTCACAAATTAGCCTGTTGCCCAACCCGGCGGCCAAATCAGCGCGCCTTTTGGCTATAATCAAGGTTGAGAGAGCCTATTTATCGTTAAGGAAATCGTGACGTAATGCCTACAGGATCAGATAAAGACCCCCGCCAGCCCAACAGTGAAGCGCCGCAAAAGCCGCTGATCGCCATCAAAACCGGCCACCAGAATATTGATCGGCGCATCTCCGGTTTTTCACGCCTGGTTGAACGTATCAAGGCCTGGCCAAGCATCGCTCACCTGCTGCGCGCCACCGAACGCTTTAACGATCGTCTGGGTAGCCAGTTCGGCGCCGCCATCACCTATTTCTCGTTTCTTTCGTTGATCCCGATCCTGATGGTGTCGTTTGCCGCCGTCGGCTTTGTACTGGCATCCAATCCTGACCTGCTGACCGGGATAATTAATAAAATTGTCGGCAGCATCAGTGACCCTACGCTGGCCAGCACGCTGAAAAACACCGTCAATACCGCCATTCAGCAACGCACCACCGTCGGGCTGACCGGTCTGGCGCTGGCGCTGTATTCGGGGATCAGTTGGATGGGTAACCTGCGTGAGGCGATCCGCGCGCAATCGCGGGATGTCTGGGAACGTAATCCGCAGGATCAGGAAAAAATCTATTTCAAATACACCCGCGACTTTGTCTCGCTAAGTGGTCTGGTAGTGGCGCTGATTATCACCCTGACGCTGACCTCCATCGCCGGTTCGGCACAGTCGGCGATTGTCCGGGCGCTGGGTCTGGAAGGCATCGAGTGGCTGCGGCCGGCGATGACGCTGATTGCGCTGTCGATCTCCATCTTTGCCAACTACCTGCTGTTCCTGTGGATCTTCTGGATGTTGCCGCGGCATAAGCCGAAGAAAAAGGCGCTGTTGCGCGGCACGTTACTTGCCGCCATTGGTTTCGAAGTGATTAAGTTTGTGATGACCATGACGCTGCCACAGGTGGCAAAATCCCCCTCCGGTGCCGCCTTTGGTTCGGTAATTGGGCTGATGGCGTTTTTCTATTTCTTTGCCCGCCTGACGCTATTCTGCGCCGCCTGGATCGCCACTGCGCAGTATAAAGAAGATAAAACCCTGCCAACGTCCGAACAATCCGCACCCTGAAGCAATGCAATCATACCGGCCACTCTCTGGTGGCTGGTTTTTTATTCCAACTTTAAGCTAACAAACCAGCATATAAAACCAAAAAACCACCATCACACCTGCCAAACCCAGCATAACAAACTACAGGCTAACTTTTCTTTCCGGCTTTTACAGATGTTCAGTCTGCGAATCATTCATTTGGCAACGTTAAAAACCACGCATAAACACACCAATGAAACATTAAGCTTTTTAACCGGTTAATTACGGCATTGTACAAAGTTTCATCATTGAAAAGGCATTTTGCTATGACTAAGATGGATTTTTACAAATTCAAAATATAAGAAAAATTATGCAAGCCTCCATCGCACCAACTCTGGACGCCGACGACGCGTCAACACCGGTTAACTCACGCGGAAAAGTGATTGTCGCCTCGCTGGTCGGGACCGCCATCGAGTTTTTCGATTTCTATATTTACGCCACCGCGGCGGTGATCGTATTCCCGCATATCTTCTTCCCGCAGGGCGATCCCACCACCGCAACGCTACAATCGCTGGCCACCTTTGCCGTCGCCTTTATTGCACGTCCAATTGGCTCGGCGCTGTTCGGCCACTTTGGCGATCGCGTCGGTCGCAAGGTGACGCTGGTCGCCTCGCTGCTCACCATGGGGATTTCCACCGTGCTGATCGGCCTGCTGCCAAGCTATGAAACCATTGGCATCTTCGCCCCTATCCTGTTGGCGCTGGCGCGTTTCGGTCAGGGCCTGGGTCTGGGAGGGGAATGGGGCGGCGCCGCCTTGCTGGCCACCGAGAACGCCCCACCCAAGAAGCGTGCGCTGTACGGCTCGTTCCCGCAGTTGGGCGCACCTATCGGCTTCTTCTTCGCTAACGGCACCTTCCTGCTGCTCTCCTGGCTGCTGACGGACCAACAGTTTATGGAATGGGGCTGGCGCGTGCCGTTTATCCTGTCCGCCGCGCTGGTGCTGATCGGCCTGTATGTGCGGGTATCGCTGCATGAAACGCCGGTGTTCGCCAAGGTGGCCAAAGCCGGCAAGCAGGTGAAAATCCCGCTCGGCACTCTGCTGAGCAAACACCTGAAGGCAACGATCCTCGGTACCTTTATCATGCTGGCGACCTATACCCTGTTCTATCTGATGACGGTTTACTCGATGACCTACGGCACCACGGCGGCCCCGCTGGGGCTGGGGTACTCACGCAACAGCTTCCTGTGGATGCTGATGGTGGCGGTGATTGGCTTTGGCGTAATGGTGCCGATTGCCGGCCTGCTGGCAGATGCCTTTGGTCGCCGCAAGACCATGATCGTCATCACCCTGCTGATGATCGCCTTCGCCTTCCTGTTCCCAAGCATGCTGGGCTCCGGTAACCAGGCGCTGGTGATGGGCTTCCTGCTGTGCGGCCTGAGCATCATGGGCCTGACCTTTGGCCCAATGGGCGCACTGCTGCCGGAGTTGTTCCCGACCGAAGTCCGTTATACCGGGGCGTCGTTCTCGTACAACGTGGCGTCGATCCTCGGGGCGGCAGTCGCGCCTTATATCGCCACCTGGCTGGCAACCCACTACGGTCTGTTTTATGTCGGGCTGTATCTGGCCTCCATGGCCTGCCTCACGCTGATCGCCCTGTTGCTAATGAAAGAAACCCGAGACCAGTCACTGTAACCCTTCTTAGGCGGCCCCTCCTGTGGGGCCGCACTTCCCGCGTTGTCTCCTGTCATAAAATCAGACTATGCTGAACGCTTCTCCTTTCATGGAAACGGAAATCAATAATGTCTCTGCGCCGCAGACTGTTTTTGTACGTTGCGCCGTTGGTGATGATCGCCATCGCGATAGCTGGGGCGCTCTGGATATGGGTGAAACCACCCCAATCGAGCGCGCTGTGGCGCATCGTCAGCCAACAGTGTCTGCCCAATCAGCAGGCGCATAATAATCCGGCACCCTGTGCGCAGGTTGACCCACAGGCCGGCTTTGTGGTGTTCAAAGACCGCAATGGGCCGCTGCAGTATCTGCTGATGCCGAGCGCCAGAATCACCGGTATTGAAAGCCCCGAGGTGCTGGCTGCCACGACCCCAAACTTCTTTGAGCAAGCCTGGCAGGCACGGCACTTTATGGCCGATAAGTACGGCAAGGCGATCGACGACGCCAATATTTCGCTGGCGATTAATTCAGCCTATGGCCGGACCCAGAATCAGTTGCACATTCATATCTCTTGCCTGCTGCCGTCGGTAAAAACGCAGTTGGCGCAGTACGCGGCGGATTACAACGAACAGTGGGAGCCAATACCTGGCGGCCTGCTGGGCCATGATTATCTGGTGCGTCGGGTAACGCCCGAAGAGTTACAAAAACAGGGGGCTTTCCGCCTGCTGGCGGCGGGCGTGGCACGCGCAGACGGTCGCATGGGGAGCTTTGGGTTGGCGATGACGGCGCTGCCGGGCGGCGATTTTCTGTTGCTGGCCACCGAGCGTAGCCTGCTACCATTTACCCTGGCCTCGGCGGAAGAGATCCAGGATCATGATTGCCAGGTACTGAAGTAAAAAGCCCGCGGGTTATCAGCGGGCTTTCGTGATCATTTCTTCTGTTTCATCTGCTGCAGAATTTTCCCGCACTGGTTTTCCTCACCGCCTTCACTGGGGGAAACCAGTGCCAGCAGGGCCGCTGCCGGCGTCAGCACCACGCCCAGTGCCACCGCCGCCGCACCACGTGCAATCAGCGGGCCGGCCTTCACACCGGCATCCGGGTGCGCGAAGGTGCCTTTCACATACAGCGGCGAACGCAGCGTCAGCACCCGCATGCCCTTGCTTTCCGGATCGATGGACAGGTCCAGCCGTTCCGTGGCGAAGTTGGTATTGCCGCTGATATTGATAATCGCGTTCTCGGTGTCGAACACAAACAGCCGCGGTGCCGCCACGCCGTCACGGATACCGACATCCGCCGCCGCGCAGTTTATCCCCACGACGTCATCACCAAATAGTTGCGCCACCAGATAGTTGCCGACGTTCAACCCGAGGATTTCCATCAGGCTGCGGCTGATCACCCCGTTATTAATCACCATGCGCAGATCGCCGCTGCTGGTTGCCAGCAGATCGGCCACCGAATTACCGCTGCCGGTCAGTTTGGCATCGCCGTTCAGTTGTCCCAGGCTGCGTTTCATCGATCCCACATCCGGCAGCAACTGCTTGAGCTGGAATTTACGCGCATGCATATCTGCCCGCCCCTGCATCGGGTTTTTACTGCCGTCGAGACGGACGGTAGAATTGAGGTTACCGCCCGCCACGCCGAACCGCAGCGGATCCATCAGGATAACGCCGTTATCCAGTTGCAGATGGGTATAGAGATCGCTCAGCGGCAGTGAACTACCGTGTTCAATGCGTTTGGCGGTGAATTTGACGTCGGCATCCATCACCTGCCAGCTTTGGGTATCAAATTTCTCTACCGGCAGTACTTTTCCGGCCGGCTGGCGGCTCTTCTCGCCACGACCGGCTTTTTCCGTATTGGAGTCGGCGCCAATCAGCGGGGCCAGATCGGCAAAACGCAGCTGTTTTGACAGCACTTCGCCACTCAATTTGGGGCGTGGTTTACTGGCGACATATTTCAAATCACCGTGGATATCGCTGTCGCCAATTTTGCCGTCGAACTTCTGGTACTGGAACACCGCACCGCCTTTCTCGTGCAGCCGGGCGATCAGGTGGCCATCCGTGGAGTATGGTGGGGTATTCGGCAGCAGCACCCCGGTGAGGGCATACAGATTGCCCAGGCTGTCGCCGGAGAATTTAAGCTGCAGATCCAACCCACCGAGGTTCATCGGATCGGACAGCGTACCCGCCACTACCACCCGGGTGGAACCGGAGCGCACATCGGCCTGCAGCGGGAACGGCACCTCGGCATTTTGCAATGACAGCATGCCGCCCATCTTGCCGCTGCCCGACAACGGCTCGCCGTTGTATTTGCCCTTCACCTTCCAGCCAAAGATATAGTCGGCAGGGATCTGAGTACCGGCACTCTTTTTACCGGTTACCTCACTAAACGGCAAAGGTTTGCCGAGCGGATCAATCTCCGCGCGAAAATCAGCCTTCAGCGTGGCATCTTTGAAAGCAATGTGACCACGGTCGAAAACGATGTCATGAATGTTCACCGACCAGGCGGACGGGGGTTGGTCAGGATCGCCGGCCAGGTTAAAGGTCCAGTTATTCTCACCGTTAGCCAGCCGCTGTAAACTGGCATTTGGCTGCTTGAGCCAGATACGCGGGATCAGCAACTCTTTACCCAACAGCGCCAGCGGCGAGATACTGGCCTCGACGCGTTGCAACTGCACCATGCTGTCGCCAGGAATATTTTTCGGGTTGCCCAGTACGACATCTTCAGCATGAATGCGCGGCCACGGCACCCAGGCGCGCCAGCTACCTTCCTCTTTATCGCGCGACCAGTCCACGCCCAAATCACCACGAATGGCGAACGGACGGTGTAACTCGGCCGACACCTTGTCATTGATGGTTGGTTTGAGACGGTTCCAGTCGAAGGTCAGCACCAAGACCACCAACGCGGCGATGATTAGCAGCACAATGCCGCCAACCCAAGTGAATGCTTTTCCTGTTTTTGTCATAACGGCTCCCTGAACGCGATAACTTACCCATAAATTGATAAGTGGCTTTACCAAGCCTAGCCGAGGATAGGCAAGAGTTCACGCTTTAGCGGGAGACAGGTATCAGGCGGCAGGCATGGAAAATTGCGTAGGCAAGGTTTGCAGAGTATCGAAATGGGCCGGGCGAGACAGATAGTAACCCTGAGCAGCCAGTGCGCCAGAGCGCTGCACCAGCAACCATTCCTGCTCGGTCTCCACCCCTTCGACGATCACCCCTTCGCTGTGTTGATTCATCATTTTGACCAGGGTGGAAAGCAACTGGACGCCGTCCTCTGTCTGTTTGAGCAAGGTGAAAAGCTCACGCGCCACCTTAATGTATTGATAACGCCAGGTGCTGACCGCAGAGAAGTTCGCCAGGCCACTGCCGAAATCATCCAGCCACAGCCGTTCTGCCCCGGCAATCTGCTGCAACGGGCCGTTTAACGCCATCCCTGCGTGCTCCACCAGCTCAAAGCGCAGATAGGGCATGCTGGCAATCTGCCGTTGCAACGCGCCGTGCTGCTGCAACGCCTGCAGTGCAATACCGTCGATATTGACCGAGACCATCAGCCCATGCCGACTCAGCAGCGGCTGCCAATACTGCAGCAGTTCCAGCTGTTCCTGAATGATCTGCAGACGCTTACGGACGTCGAGGGCGGCAAAATAATGCTCCGGGGACAGTGGCTTATCCGGCGCCGCCGGATGATAGACCGCGGTTAGCAACTCCAGCGCCAGCAAAGCGCCACAGGTGCGGTAGATCGGCTGGAAGGTGTACTGCCGTCGGCATTGCCGCCAATAATGCTGCGCCTTGATATGCGAGCATACGGCGAGGAGTGGCGCCAGCAGACCCGAAGTCATCTTGGTTGTCATTGGTACTATCGCCATCGAAGGGAAATGAAAATGCTCAGGCTGCAGGATCGCCCCTCAGATTTATCGGCAGCGGGCAATAAAACTTTAAGCAGCGGTGAAAGCCTTCTACATTGAATAGCGTATGCACATCCAAGGAGAAAACCATGCCCTACGTAAATATCAAAATTACCCGCGAAGGCGCGACGCCGGAGCAAAAGAAACAGCTGATCGCCGGCGTCACCCAACTGCTGGTAGATACGCTGGGGAAAAACCCGGCCACCACCGTGGTGGTGATTGATGAGGTAGAAACCGACAACTGGGGCATCGGTGGCCACAGCGTCACCGACCTGCGCGCCGCGGCTAAATAGCGGGCAGAGATGGGGTCCGTATCGGGAAACTTTTTAGTTTCCCGATCGCGATCATAAATAAATTAAAACGTTGTTTTATTTTCATTGACTCCCCCCGCCCCTTGCATTGAGACTGGCTGTATTTCGTCCCTATCCACCTTCTTCTTTCAGCCAGGGCTCGTTGACTATGACCACCCAGAATCTTGCCGTGATCGGCGAATGCATGATTGAACTGTCGCAGAAAGGCGCGGACCTAAGCCGCGGTTTTGGCGGTGATACCTTAAACACTGCCGTCTATATCGCCCGTCAGGTGGCAGAAAGCGCGCTGCAGGTGCATTACGTGACCGCACTCGGCACCGACAGTTTCAGCCAGGAAATGCTGCAGTCCTGGCAGCAGGAAAAGGTCCACACCCACCTGATCCAACGGCTGGAAAACAAACTGCCGGGGCTGTACGTGATTGAAACCGATGACGCCGGCGAACGCACCTTCTATTACTGGCGTAATGATGCGGCCGCTCGCTACTGGCTGGCAGGCCCGCAGGCGGAGAGCCTGTGCGAGCAACTGGCCCAATTCGATTATCTGTACCTGAGCGGCATCAGCGTGGCGATCCTCGACGCCGCCAGCCGCAGCAAATTGCTGGCATTGCTAAGACAGTGTCGCGCCAACGGCGGCAAGGTGATTTTCGATAACAACTATCGGCCCCGCCTGTGGCAAAGCCGGGAAGAAACGCAGCAGGCGTACCGCGAAGTGTTGGCCTGTACCGACATTGCCTTCCTGACGCTGGATGACGAGGACTTGCTGTGGGGTAAACTCCCGGTGGAACAGGTGGTACAGCGCACCCAACTGCTGGGCGTGACGGAAATAGTGATTAAACGCGGCGCAGACTCCTGCCTGGTATTTAGCGCCGAAGGCAGCGAATTTGAGATCCCGGCGGTGCGTTTACCAAAAGAAAAAGTGGTGGATACCACCGCGGCGGGCGATTCCTTCAGTGCCGGTTATCTGGCGATACGCTTAACCGGCGGTGATGCCGTGCAGGCGGCGCAGCGCGGTCATCTGACCGCCAGCACGGTGATCCAGTACCCTGGGGCCATTATCCCACTCGCGGCCATGCCGCAATGATTCCAGCTCCGTAGAAATGCGAAAGGCCAGCAATGATGCTGGCCTTTTTATTGGACTCGAAAACCCATCTTAATACCCTAGGGATTTCAGGTTGTAGCCAGGCGCCAAGCTATCTCATCCCCAGGCGCTTACTTTAGTAAGTAACTGGGGTGTGATAGTGCAGGTAACAACGCTACAGCCTGAAAGACGACGGGTATTTAGCCTGCTACCGCGATACGTTTCATATCGGTCATATACCCGCGCAGTTTGCGGCCAACGGATTCGATTGGGTGATTGCGTACCGCTTCGTTAACGTCACGCAGTTGCGCGTTGTCTACTGAAGTACCGGCAACAGATTTACCCAAATCGCCCGCCTGCAGCGTCGTCATAAACTCTTTCAGCAGCGGCACTGCCGCGTTGGCGAACAGGTAATTACCGTATTCTGCGGTATCAGAGATAACCACGTTCATTTCGTACAGACGCTTACGCGCAATGGTGTTGGCGATCAGCGGCAGTTCGTGCAGTGATTCGTAGTAAGCAGATTCTTCGATGATGCCCGCGTCAACCATGGTTTCAAACGCCAGCTCAACACCGGCTTTCACCATAGCAACCATCAGTACGCCATGGTCAAAGTATTCCTGCTCGCTGATTTTACCTTCGAACTGTGGCGCATTCTCGAACGCCGATTTGCCGGTCTCTTCACGCCAGTTCAGCAGTTTCACGTCGTCTTCTGCCCAGTCGGCCATCATGCCACCGGAGAAAGCACCGGAGATGATGTCGTCCATATGTTTCTGGAACAGAGGCGCCATGATCTCTTTCAACTGCTCAGACAGCGCATAGGCACGCAGTTTGGCCGGGTTGGACAGGCGATCCATCATCAGAGTGATGCCGCCCTGCTTCAGCGCTTCGGTGATGGTTTCCCAACCGAACTGAATCAGTTTTTCTGCATAAGCCGGTTCGGTACCTTCAGCAACCAGTTTGTCGAAGCACAGCAGTGAACCCGCCTGCAGCATGCCACACAGAATGGTTTGCTCGCCCATCAGGTCAGATTTCACTTCGGCAACGAAGGAAGATTCCAGTACGCCCGCACGGTGGCCGCCGGTCGCAGCTGCCCAGGCTTTGGCAATCGCCATGCCTTCGCCTTTAGGATCGTTTTCCGGGTGAACCGCAATCAGGGTCGGCACACCGAAACCACGTTTGTATTCTTCACGGACTTCGGTACCCGGACATTTTGGCGCAACCATCACTACGGTGATGTCTTTACGCACCTGCTCGCCCACTTCAACGATGTTGAAGCCGTGGGAGTAGCCCAGCGCCGCGCCGTCTTTCATCAGCGGCTGTACGGCACGAACTACCGAGGTGTGCTGCTTGTCTGGCGTCAGGTTAACCACCAGGTCTGCCTGGGGGATCAAGTCTTCGTAGGTCCCTACCTTGAAGCCGTTTTCGGTCGCTTTACGCCATGAAGGACGTTTTTCGTCGATGGCTTCTTTACGCAGGGCATAAGCCACATCCAGGCCAGAGTCACGCATGTTCAGGCCCTGGTTCAGACCCTGGGCGCCACAGCCGACAATCACCACTTTTTTGCCTTTCAGGTAGCCGGCTTCATCAGCGAATTCGTCACGTGCCATAAAGCGGCATTTACCCAATTGCGCCAACTGCTGACGCAGGTTCAATGTGTTGAAATAGTTAGCCATGGTGGTACTCCGTTAGATGTTGTGTCTTGCATACCCGTCGTCTTTCAAATTGCAGCGTTGTTATCTGCACTAGCTGCACATTGAAATACATAGGGTGCATGTTATTTTCATTCCCCGCCCTGTCTGTGCGGAGATTCGTTGAACTCAATGTATAACAGGAAACGCGTTGCTTAAATTGATATATTACGAATGTGACATTGCAATTTATGCAACACTCTTGCTGCGAGCGTACTGATATGGATTTGCGTGATTTAAAGCTGTTCCTCCATCTGGCTGAAAGCCATCACTTTGGCCGCACCGCCAAGGCGATGCACGTCAGCCCTTCGACGCTTTCCCGCCAGATCCAACGGCTGGAAGAGATCCTCGGGCAGCCGCTGTTTTTGCGCGATAACCGCACCGTGCAGCTCACCGACGCCGGTGAACAGCTAAAAGATTTTGCCCAGCAGACGCTGCTGCAATATCAGCAACTGAAACATTCGCTGGGTCAACACGGTCCTTCGCTAAGCGGTGAGTTACGGCTATTTTGCTCGGTCACCGCCGCCTACAGCCACCTGCCGCCGATCCTCGATCGCTTCCGCGCGCAGCATCCACTGGTCGAAATCAAGCTGACCACCGGTGATGCCGCCGATGCGGTCGACAAGGTGCAGTCCAACGAAGCCGACCTCGGCATTGCCGGCCGGCCCGAAACCCTGCCCACCAGCGTAGCGTTCACCAAAATCGGCGAGATCCCGCTGGTGCTGATTGCTCCGGCGTTGCCCTGCGCAGTACGCAGTCAGGCGTTTGCCGAGCAGCCCGACTGGGCCAATATTCCGTTTATTTTGCCGGAGCACGGCCCGTCGCGAAAACGCATCGAACTGTGGTTCCGTCGCCAGCGCATCACCAACCCGCTGATTTACGCCACCGTTGGCGGCCATGAGGCCATCGTTTCGATGGTGGCGCTGGGCTGCGGTATCGCGCTGATCCCCGGCGTGGTGGTGGAAAATAGCCCGGAACCGGTGCGTAACCGCATCTCGCAGCTGGAAAATATTTCCATGGTCGAGCCGTTCGAACTGGGGGTCTGCGTGCAGAAAAAACGCCTCAGCGATCCGCTGATCGACGCTTTCTGGCGTTTACTGTCATAAGTCAGAGGGATCGACCTGTTTCATCGCCTCTACCTGCATCAGCCAATGGTAGAGCGGTTCCAGTTGCAGGAAACCCTGCGCCAGAGTCTGCACCAAACCGGCGTTGAACAGCTTTTCTACCTGACTGTCGGTTGCCATTACCGCAAAGGATTTGCGGTTGTACCAGGTGGCGATCTCCGCCGCCTGCTCTTTCACCAAGGGTCGCTTGTAGCTTTCGCCCACCAGCTCGAACGGTGGCTGACAGCAGGCCGCGACCTCCAAAAAGGGCTGCGGTCGGCGCTGCAGCGTATGGCGAAACAGGTCCATGGTCGGTTTGTTGGCGCTGTAATAACCCAGCCCGTAGCGCAACATGTCCGGCCCCAGTTCGAAGAAGTACACCGGCGCGTCCTTCCAGTCTTTGCTTGGCCGTTTGAACGTCAGCCACATGCGGCTGCGGTAACGCGATTTATCGTGGGAAAAACGCGTGTCACGGTGAATGCGCGACAGCGTTTTGCCGATCGCCGGACGAGTCTCGAACAGGGGATCGATCGCCAACATCGCCGGGCTCAACTCCGCCACCAGCGAACGGAACGGCGTCAGCAGTTCGCTATCGTAAACACCGCGGTTGGCCTCAAACCACTCCTTGTCGTTCTCGACGCGCACCTGCTGGAGAAAATTCAGGCCCTGCTGGCTAAAACCGTTAAATTGTTGCGTCATATTCCTTCCCGTAACGAGGTTTCTATCAGGGGTTACGCATGGCTTCCATCTGCCAACGGCGCTTTACAAAAACACGTCGGCGCGTCCTGAAATAGGCAACATACAGATAAAACACCGTCCGATTACTGAAAATAACCCCGCCAATGCAGGCACACAGCAACATCAGGCCATTGGCCATACCGGTGATGTTCGCTATCCAGGCCGCGACTGCACCGATCAAAAACACGGCCAGCATGCCGAGATAATATTTCAGTAATAACACTCCGACATTTTTACCCTGAACCAATTGAAACAAAATCAGCGTCATCCACACAGCCATGACGGCACCGCTGCCCAACAGTGTGGCGGCCGAAGCACGGCCGGTTGCGGCAAAGGCCAAATCGGCCAATAGCCCCATGGTTCCTGCCATTCCCAGTGTGAGACAAATCAGCAGCAACATGACATTGCCCACGCCCGGCGGCGACAAACGCTGCCCCGGCGTCAGAAAATGTTGATCTAGCTGCGCATCCACGCCGGCATAGACGGCCGGATCCCGCTGCAAGATTTGATGTTCCATTTCTCGCCCTTGAGATATCAGGCGGTTAATCATCCAGTCTGACATTACCTCACCATCTGCGGTAATTTTTGCATGATCCCAACAAAATATTGCCCCGTTTCCTTCACATTAACCGGCGAGGACAAAGTACCGCTGATACCGCTGCCCACAAAGGCCATAGAGTTATTCAGCGCCGACCGCAATTGCTGTCGGAGTCCGTTCTGGAGGGCTTGCGTTGGATAGCGTTTCGGGTATAAGCCCGCATTAACCATCTGTTTTAATACTTGATTGGAAATACCCGGATTCTCCGCCCGTATGATGCTCTCAGTGAGTCTTTTTCTTTCACTACGGGGCATGCTTTTTAGCCACTCCGTCGCCTTACGCGATGAAACCCTTCGCATTGCGCGATAGGTCATCGCCGCTTCTTTCAATGCGGCCCCTGCGCTCGCCAAAGAGATCACGTCCAAAATGGTGCTGGTAGCAACATACCACTGTTCCGAATCCAACTGCGCAAGCTCATCGCCTTTCCCGTCATAAAGCTTATTCACACGATACAGGCCATTGCCACACTGTAAGGCACTGGCGGCCATGCCGGCATAGCCTAAATAGGCGACCGCCGAACTGGTACCGCCGGTAAAGGGCACCGCGACGCTCCCCGACGCCAGTAAAAAAACGGAGACCAGCAGTGTGCCGCAAGATAGCGCCGCCGACGCAAGTTCTTTGCCGACGTTCGGTTTGGTCAAAGCCTCAGACAGGGTATTGGTCGCCGCGGTACGCGAAGTATGGGCAACGGTTTTGGTGATCACCACGTGAGTGACCTGCGAGGACGTTGAGTAACCGGTATGTTTGGTCGGCCTGACCAAATACGAATTTTGGCCATCAGAAAAAATAATTCCCACCCCATGAAAAGCGATGCTGCAGTCCAGGGAGTCCTGCAAGGCCTGTAAATCAATATCCCGATACAGTTCCTGCACATTGCTGTTACCGAGCATACGAGCGAACTCGGCGCGGGTTAATTGATCTTCGGGAGAACCAAATGGCGAAGAAAAGGCCGTTGTCATTGTCGCGCATCCCTATACGTCAAAAGTCTTGGCAGTATAAAAATGCACAACAAAATCACAACTACGCAACCCATAAACTGATTTATAGGTCACGATTACTTATGTATTTCTTCTCATCCCTGCAAAAAGAAGCGGAACGCCGGGTTGTCGGTTTCATCGTGACAATCGTAACCCAGCGCCTGCAGGTGCTGCTCAAACTCAGGTTCGGTCTGCGACAGCTCAAAGCCTGCCAGCACGCGGCCAAAATCGGTGCCGTGGCTGCGGTAGTGGAACAGTGAAATATTCCAGTGGGTGCCCAAGGTCTGCAGAAACTTCAGCAGCGCGCCCGGTGACTCCGGGAACTCAAAGCTGTACAGACGCTCGCGCAACGGCTTCGAAGGCCGCCCACCGACCATGTAGCGCACATGCAACTTGGCCATTTCATCGTCGGACAAGTCCACCACCTGATAACCATCGGCATGCAATTCTTCGATGATTTCCAGTCGTTCGGCATGGCCGCGCGTCAGACGCACACCGACGAAAATGCAGGCGTTATCTGCATCGGCATAGCGGTAGTTGAACTCGGTGACCGAGCGCCCGCCCAGCAGTTGGCAAAACTTCAGGAAGCTGCCCTTCTGTTCTGGAATGGTCACGGCCAACAGCGCTTCGCGTTGTTCGCCCAACTCGCAGCGTTCCGACACATAGCGCAAACCGTGGAAGTTCAGGTTGGCACCGGACAACACGTGCGCCAGACGCTCACCCTGGATGTTGTGCTGCTGTACGTACTTTTTCAGCCCGGCCAGTGCCAGCGCACCGGAGGGTTCGGCAATGGCACGCACGTCTTCAAACAGATCTTTGACCGCTGCGCAGATGGCATCGCTGTCGACGGTGATCACGTCGTCCAGGTATTCCCGGCACAGGCGGAAGGTTTCATCACCGATGCGCTTTACTGCCACACCTTCGGCAAACAGCCCAACGCGGGCCAGATCCACCGGATGTCCGGCATCCAGCGCCGCACGCAGGCAGGCGGAGTCTTCCGCCTCCACGCCGATCACTTTGATTTGCGGCATCAGTTGCTTGATCAATACCGCTACACCCGCCGCCAGACCGCCACCGCCCACCGGCACAAATACCCGGTCGAGGTGCGCGTCTTGCTGCAGCAGTTCCATCGCCAGCGTGCCCTGCCCTGCGATCACCGTTGGGTGGTCGAACGGCGGCACAAAGGTCATGCCCTGCTTGAGCGAAAGCTCAATCGCTCTGGCCTTGGCTTCATCAAAATTGGCACCGTGCAACAGCACTTCGCCGCCGAAGCCACGCACCGCATCCACTTTGATGTCCGCGGTGGTTACCGGCATCACGATCAGCGTTTTGATCCCTAAGCGTTTACCAGAGTAGGCCACGCCCTGCGCATGGTTGCCGGCCGAAGCCGTCACCACGCCGCGCGCCTTTTGTTCTTCGTTCAGGCTGGCGATCATCGCGTAAGCCCCGCGCAGCTTGAAGCTGTGCACCGGCTGACGATCTTCGCGCTTCACCAAAATGGTATTGCCGAGGCGCGAAGAGATTTTGCTCATGGCCTGTAGCGGGGTGACCTGAGCCACCTCGTAAACCGGCGAGCGGAGCACCGCTCGCAAATACTCCGCGCCACAGGGGGCGTCGGGTAGGGGTTGCGATTCCGCCATGGTGCTTAGCCTCCCAGCTTGCTCTTGTCGCGCACGGCACCTTTGTCGGCGCTGGTCGCCAGTGTGGCGTAGGCGCGCAGAGCGAAGGAAACCTGGCGCTCACGATTTTTCGGTGTCCAGGCCTGATCGCCACGTGCCAGTTCAACTTCACGGCGTGCCGCCAGTTCGCTGTCCGTCACGTCCAGTATCATGCTGCGTTTTGGAATATCGATGTCGATCATGTCGCCATCTTCAATCAGCGCAATCAGGCCACCGCTGCCCGCTTCCGGAGAAACGTGGCCGATAGACAGGCCGGAGGTACCGCCGGAGAAACGGCCGTCGGTGATCAGCGCACAGGCTTTACCCAGCCCCATGGATTTCAGGTAAGTGGTCGGATAGAGCATTTCCTGCATGCCCGGCCCGCCCTTTGGCCCTTCGTAGCGGATCACCACTACGTCGCCGGCAACCACTTTGCCGCCGAGGATCGCCTCCACCGCGGTGTCCTGGCTTTCGTACACTTTTGCCGGACCGCGGAAGGTCAGGTTGTCTTTGTCGACACCGGCGGTTTTTACAATGCTGCCGTCCAGTGCCATGTTGCCGTACAGTACGGCCAGGCCACCTTCCAGGCTGAAGGCATTTTCCAGCGAGCGGATACAGCCTTCTGCGCGATCATCGTCCAGCGTGTCCCAACGACAATCCTGCGAGAACGCCTGAGTAGTACGGATACCTGCCGGGCCGGCACGGAACATTTTCTTCACCGCTTCGTCCTGAGTCAGCATGATGTCGTACTGATTCAGCGTTTCCGTCAGCTTCAGGCCCAGGATGTTGTCGACGTCGCGGTTCAACAGACCCGCACGATCCAACTCGCCCAGGATGGCCAGTACGCCACCGGCACGGTGTACGTCTTCCATATGGTATTTCTGGGTGCTTGGCGCCACTTTGCACAGGTGCGGTACCTTGCGTGACAGACGATCGATATCTTCCATGGTGAAATCGATCTCGCCTTCCTGAGCCGCCGCCAACAGGTGCAATACGGTGTTGGTCGAGCCGCCCATGGCGATATCCAGCGTCATGGCGTTTTCAAATGCGGCCTTGTTGGCAATGCTGCGTGGCAGTGCGCTTTCGTCGTCCTGCTCGTAGTAACGCTTGGTCAGCGCAACGATGCGTTTACCGGCGTTGAGGAACAGATCCTTACGGTCAGCGTGGGTCGCCAGCAGCGAGCCGTTACCCGGCTGAGACAGGCCCAGCGCTTCGGTCAGGCAGTTCATCGAGTTGGCGGTGAACATACCGGAACAGGAGCCGCAGGTCGGACAGGCGGAACGTTCGATCTGCGCACTGTCGGCATCGCTGACGTTCGGGTTGGCACCCTGGATCATGGCGTCGATCAAATCCAGCTTGATTATCTTGTCGGACAGCTTGGTTTTGCCGGCTTCCATCGGGCCGCCGGAAACGAAAATCACCGGAATGTTCAGGCGCAGTGACGCCATCAGCATCCCCGGGGTGATTTTGTCGCAGTTGGAGATACACACCATCGCATCCGCGCAGTGGGCATTCACCATGTATTCAACCGAGTCGGCGATCAATTCGCGCGACGGCAGGGAATAGAGCATGCCGCCGTGGCCCATGGCGATACCATCATCCACCGCAATGGTGTTGAACTCTTTGGCGACGCCGCCTGAAGCTTCGATCTGTTCTGCAACCAGCTTGCCCAAATCACGCAGATGCACATGGCCCGGAACGAACTGGGTAAATGAGTTGACCACCGCAATAATGGGTTTACCAAAATCGTCGTCGGTCATTCCGGTCGCGCGCCATAATGCGCGGGCACCTGCCATGTTGCGGCCGTGGGTGGTGGTAGCGGAACGGTACTTAGGCATGCTCTTCACTCCAAATGTATTTATTACAGGCGGCGAACGAACCGCCTGGATATTCTTATCTGTCTGTCAATTTACCCTATGAATTTCAAGCTTCAGCTTAAAAGGCGATGGGTAAATTATGGATTTACCGGATCCAGCCAACCGTACTTGTCTTCGGTCTTGCCAGTGAACAGGCCAAAGAACGCCTGTTGGATCTGTTTGGTCACCGGGCCGCATTTACCAATGCCGACCTGGATGCCATCAACGCTGCGAACCGGGGTAATTTCTGCGGCGGTACCGGACATGAACACTTCGTCGGCCAGGTACAGCGACTCGCGTGACAACACCTGCTCACGCACTTCAAAGCCCATGTCTTTCGCCAGCTTGATGATGGCGTCACGGGTGATGCCCGGCAGCGCGGAAGAAGTAAACGGCGGGGTGAACAACACGCCGTCTTTCACTTCAAACAGATTCTCACCTGCGCCTTCGGAAATATAGCCGTGCACATCCAGCGCAATCCCTTCCTGATAACCGTGGCGGCGCGCTTCACTGCCCACCAGCAGGGAGGAAAGATAGTTACCACCGGCCTTGGCCGCGGTTGGGATGGTATTCGGTGCCACACGGTGCCAGGACGAAACCATTGCATCGATGCCTTGTTCCAGCGCCTCTTCACCCAGATACGCGCCCCAAGGAAACGCCGCGATAATCACGTCGGTTTTGTAACCGTCCGGTGGGTTTACTCCCATGCCGACGTCACCGACAAACACCAGCGGACGAATATAAGCGCTGACCAGATTGTTTTTACGCAGCGTGGCGCGACAGGCTTCCATCAGCTCATCAACGCTTTGCGATACCGGCATGCGGTAGATTTTTGCCGAGTCATGCAGGCGCTGCATATGTTCACGGTGACGGAAGACCACCGGACCTTTATGGGAGTCGTAGCAACGGACCCCTTCAAACACCGAAGTGCCGTAGTGCAACGCATGCGACATCACGTGCACTTTGGCGTCAGCCCAGGGAACCATCTCACCATTGAACCAAATGTAATCGGCTTTCTTCGTCATTATTCTTATCCTTCTCGCGCATCAGGCGCGTATTTGTTGTGATGTTTGTTGCTGGATCTCAACGCAGGAGACATCCATCAGTTTGCTCAACTGAGATGACAGTAGATCCACCGGGCGCTGGCTGGCAACGGTCAATTCAATATTAATCTTGTCGGTGTTTGCAGCCGTTGCCATATTCATAGCACAAACCTGAAAGCCACGATGACGCACGACGCGCAATACGCGCTCTAACATTTCAGGGCGAAAACGGGCCTGGATCGAGAGTTGATGCTGCATCATGATATTTTCTCCAACATGGTTTCGTTACCGGCACCCGGCGGCACCAGCGGCCAGACGTTTTCAAGCTCATCGATCGATACATGCAGCATGTAAGGCCCTTCGCTGTTGAATAAGGCATCGAGCGCGCCTGCGACCTGATCTTTACGGGTGATACGCTGGCCGGGGATACCGAAGGCATTGGCCAGCATCAGGAAATCGGGGTTATCGGAAAGGTTGGTTTCACTGTAGCGCCCGTCAAAAAACAGTTGCTGCCACTGGCGAACCATCCCCAAGCGCTGGTTATCCAGCAGAACGATTTTCAGCGGTAACTGTTTGCGTTTGATGGTGCCCAGTTCCTGCACATTCATCATGAACGAACCGTCGCCCGATACGCAGATCACCGTATCCTCCGGGCGGGCCATCTGGGCGCCAACTGCGGCCGGGACGCCAAAGCCCATGGTGCCCAAACCGCTGGAGGTGATGAAATTCTCCGGACGTTCAAAGGTCATGTGCTGTGCAGTCCACATCTGGTGCTGGCCGACGTCGGTGGTGATAACGCTGTTAGCGGGCTTGCGCTCGGACAGTTGCTTCAACAGCAGCGGCGCGTAGATCGGCTGGCCTGGGTGATCGTAGCGCCAGGCATGGGTTTCTTTCAGTTCAACCACTCGCTGCTGCCAGGCGGTGATATTCAGCGGCTGCTGCAACGCTGGCAACAACGCTTTCAAATCCCCCTGCAGTGCCACGTGTGCCTGACGCAATTTGCTCATTTCCGCCGGGTCGATATCCATGTGGATCACCTTGGCGTGCGGGGCGAAAGCATTCAGTTTGCCGGTCACGCGATCGTCAAAACGCGCGCCAACGGCAATCAGCAAATCGCATTCCTGTACCGCCAGATTGGCGGCTTTGGTGCCGTGCATACCCAACATACCAAGATAATACGGCTGCTCCGCGTCCGGTGCGCCCAGCCCTTTCAGCGTGGCAACGTTGGGCATTTGGGTTACCGCGATAAACTCACGCAGCGCCGGTACCGCCTGCGCCATGCCAACCCCACCACCGACGTACAACATCGGCTTGTGTGCCTGCGCCAGCAATTCGAAGGCCTGCGCCAATTCCGCTGTCGGGTAATGAAGTTCTTCCACTACCGGCATCAGGTGCGGATGTAATTCACCCTGAGCCAGTTGAATGTCTTTCGGGATGTCGATCAGCACTGGGCCAGGGCGACCGCTGCTGGCGATGGCAAAGGCTTCCGCCATGATGCCCGGCAGCGCGTCCAGTGATTCCACCAGGAAGCTGTGTTTGGTACAGGCCAGAGACAGGCCGAGGACATCGATCTCCTGAAAGGCATCGGTACCAATCAGTGCAGAACCCACCTGGCCGGTAATCGCCACCACCGGAACAGAATCCAGCAGCGCATCGGCCAGGCCGGTGATCAGGTTGGTGGCGCCTGGGCCGGAAGTGGCGATACAAACGCCGACCTTGCCGGTTGAGCGGGCATAACCAATGGCGGCCATCGCGGCGCCTTGCTCGTGGCGGCACAGCAGGTGTTCCACCCCGCCGTCATACAATGCATCGTAGACCGGCATGATTGCGCCACCCGGGTAGCCGAATACCGTATCAACCCCCTGTGCACGCAACGCTTGTACTACCCACTGAGCCCCATTCATAGTTATTTCCCCGCCTTACTTCGACAACCGCAGGATTTTGTTCTGTTATTCATTGTCTTATCCTCGCTTCACTTTTCTCTTGCCAATAAAAAACCCCCGGACCTTTCGGTGCGGGGGTTCTCTTGCGATTCCGGCTTGTTTTCTAAGCCATTCTTCGTCCAAGTGCAGCCCCGCACGGTGGGATAATAATCACCACCACGCTAATCACGACTAGGCTAATCACTTGGGCAAAGGCTTTCATAATAAGTTTGTTCACTGTGCTCGTTTCGAACTAATACCTACAGAGGTACCATAGTCCCGCGCGGCATGACAACACTTTTTTTGCGTTATTATCCGGCGCAATCTGGTCATACCTCGTGCAAAATGCCCGGATTTCAAACGTTAGCCTGTACACCCGAAGATTTCGCCTCGCCCGAGATCGCCTTGCTGCCCGTGTCCTTACCCAAGAACACCAATAGCGCAATGACGATGGCCACCGTGCCGGCGATAATCGCCATCGCCAGCCCGTAATTATGGCCATGATGCTCGGCAATCGTCGCCTGCAGCGTGGCGTTGACCGAAGCAATCAGATTACCCAGTTGGTAAACAAACCCCGGCAGTACCGCACGGGTATTGGCCGGCACCAGTTCGGTGAGATAAGTCGGTATCACGCCCCAGGCACCCTGCACCATGAACTGCATCAGGAAAGCACCAATGCCCAGCATCAGCGAGCCGCTGGAAAATGCCCACAGCGGGATCACCGGCAATGCCAGTAGCGCAGCAATGATAATCGCCTTCCGGCGGCCAATTTTTTCCGATAGCGCACCAAAGAAAACACCGCCGATAATTGACGCGATATTGTAGCTAATGGCGATGATACTGACGGTTTTAGGGTCGAAACCGTGCTGAACTTTCAAAAATACCGGGTACATATCCTGAGTGCCGTGCGAAAAGAAATTGAATGCCGCCATCAGCAACACCAGATAGCCGCACAGCTTCCAGTGGCTCTTCAGCACCGGCAGCAGCGCACTGCTTTCCTTGCGTTCACGCGCCGCCAGCCACACCGGCGACTCCTGCACGCAGTAGTAGATAAATGGCAGCAGTAAAATCGGTGCTGCGCCGATCACGAACATCCCACGCCAGCCAATCACCTCAAACAGCAGGCCATATACCACCGCCGCCAACAGATACCCAAAGGGGTAACCGGCCTGGAAAATCCCCGACATCAGGCCACGCGAGCGGTCTGGGATGGTTTCCAGCGCCAGCGACGATGCCACGCCCCAGATCCCCCCCATCGCTACGCCGTACAACACGCGCAGTATCAGGAATACCGTCAACGACGGTGCCGCAGCGGACAACAGCTCAAAGATCGAGAAGAAGACAATATTCAGCATCAAAATCGGTTTGCGGCCGTATTTTTCCGCCGCCCGGCCGAAGATCAGTGCGCCAATCGGGCGCACTGCCAACGTCAGCAGGATCGCCAGCGTCACCTCCTCCATGCCGACATGGAAAGATTGCGCGATATCGCTGAGCAGAAAGACCAGCACGAAAAAATCGAAAGCATCAAGCGTCCAGCTTGAAAAGCTGGCGATGGCTGCATTGCGTTGCAGCGGGGTCCAACCAAACATAGTGTTATCCCTACTCTGGAATACGAGGTCATGAGGTTTAGCGGCTGCCGTGTCGGAAGGCGACGGCGGTCGGAGTTTGTTAACGAAGTGATTTTTATTTTAATCAATTGTTAAATACACCCATTCCCCCTCTCACCGCAACTTGGTTAGCCTGCTAATTTGTTGCAGCATTCACGCAATTGTTAGGGGGTATTGCCACCCTTTGCGCAGCTCTGCACAAAAATTCGTTATCTTTATGAAATTGATAATTTTAATTACGACTCAGCACGCAAATACCCCAAGCTTGCCGCACTCCGCTGGCCCATCTCCCGCATCATGTTGCCTTCAGCAAGGAGAGCAACATGGCACTGGCGGTTATCTATACCCGAGCCACACTGGGCGTTCAGGCCCCGTCGGTTACGGTGGAAGTGCATATCAGCAACGGATTACCCGGCCTGACCATGGTCGGCCTGCCGGAAACCACGGTGAAAGAAGCCCGCGATCGGGTGCGCAGTGCCCTGATCAATAACGGCTTCACCTTTCCCGCCCGGCGCATCACCGTCAATCTGGCCCCCGCCGACCTGCCCAAGGAAGGCGGCCGCTACGACCTGCCGATTGCTCTGGCGATCCTCGCGGCCTCCGAACAGTTGCCGGCCGATAAGCTGGCGCGTTATGAGTTCCTGGGAGAGTTGGCGTTATCCGGTGCACTACGGGGAGTCAGTGGCGCGATACCCGCTGCGTTAGCGGCGCTGGATGCGGGCAGGCAATTGATTTTGGCCGCGGCCAATGGCCGGGAGGTGGGGTTGATTACCCAGAGCGAAACCCTTGTGGCAGAACACCTGCTGGAGGTGTGTGCCTTTCTGTTGGGCAAGGGTGACTTACCGGCAGCCAGCGCACCGCCGGCAACGGAAACGATGCAGGAGCCTGCCGATCTGCAAGATATTCTGGGCCAGGAACAGGCGAAACGGGCGTTGGAGATCGCCGCCGCCGGGGGCCACAACCTGCTGCTGGTCGGCCCACCGGGGACCGGGAAGACCATGCTGGCCAGCCGTTTGAATGGCCTGCTGCCCCCGCTGACCGACCGTGAGGCGCTGGAGAGCATCGCCGTCGCCAGCCTGCTGCACCATCCCGCGCAAGCGCTGCCGTGGCGACAGCGGCCGTTTCGTGCACCGCATCACAGTGCTTCGATGGCCGCGCTGGTTGGTGGCGGCTCACTGCCGCGACCGGGTGAGATTTCCATGGCGCACAACGGCGTGCTGTTTCTTGATGAGTTACCTGAATTCGAAAGACGGGTGCTGGATGCCCTGCGTGAACCGCTGGAGTCTGGCGAGATCGTCATTTCACGCGCCACGGCCAAGGTCTGCTTTCCGGCCAGGGTACAGTTGATCGCGGCCATGAACCCCAGCCCGACCGGGCATTATCAGGGCATGCACAACCGCGCGTCCCCACAACAGGTGCTGCGCTATCTCGGACGGCTTTCAGGGCCGTTCCTCGATCGCTTCGATTTATCGATTGAGGTGCCGCTGCTGCCACCGGGCGTGCTAAGCAAACGACGCATCGCCGGTGAAAGTAGCGCACAGGTACGGGAGCGGGTGCTGTTGGCACGTGAAAGGCAGCTCGAACGTGCCGGGAAGATCAATGCCCTGCTGAATAATCACGAGGTTGAACGGGATTGCGCACTGAGCGAGGCAGATGCGGACTTTCTTGAGACGACGTTAAACAAATTGGGATTATCGGTTCGCGCCTGGCAACGGATTTTAAAAGTGGCTCGCACACTGGCAGATTTGGCGGGGGATCGGGAGATTGATAAGCGCCATTTGAGCGAAGCGCTTGGCTACCGCAGTATGGACCGCCTGTTGCTGCAGCTGCACCGCAGCCTGGAATAAAAATGGGGCCCAAAGGCCCCATCGATATCAGTCGTCGCTGTCGGTGTAATCTTCCACCGCATCAGCCTGCGGCTTGCCGCCGGACAGGGTATGGAATTTTTTCGGGCGGCGTGTGCGCACCAGATATTTAGCCCATACTTTTTCCTGCTCGGTAACCGGCTCACGCTCACCGTGGCACACTGCGACGAACAACTGTTCTTCTTCAGTGACCGGCTGACGTTTGCCTGCGTCCAGCTCGTTGAACGCATACCCGAAACGCTCTAGTAATTGCGCTTCTTTAATGGTGAAATCGCCGTGACGGGAGAACCCGCGAGGATAATGTTTATTATCAAAAAAACGATTGGTCGTGGTGAAGCTATCCGCCATCTGACACGCTCCTAATTCTCTCATGGCCGTGCTGTTTATGGCGCGGAGTATTAGATAGGCTTGACATTGTGTAAAACAAAACATTTAAATCTTAACGATAAAAATTTCTGGAGATGGGTGTGGATACCGAATTACTGAAAACCTTTTTGGAGGTCAGTAGAACGCGTCACTTTGGCCGAGCTGCAGAATCCTTGTACTTAACGCAGTCTGCCGTCAGTTTTCGTATCCGCCAGTTAGAAACCCAATTGGGCGCGAATTTATTCACTCGTCATCGTAACAATATCCGGCTGACGCCAGCTGGGGAGCGGCTTCTGCCTTATGCTGAGAGCCTGATGATGACCTGGCAATTGGCAAAAAAAGAGGTGGTGCGTTCGTTGCAGCATACCGAATTGTCCATCGGTGCCACCGCGTCGCTGTGGGAAGCTTAT
Source organism: Serratia sp. BW106 (assembly GCF_002607755.1). Taxonomy (NCBI): domain Bacteria; kingdom Pseudomonadati; phylum Pseudomonadota; class Gammaproteobacteria; order Enterobacterales; family Yersiniaceae; genus Serratia; species Serratia sp. BW106. The sequence goes on along the minus strand of NZ_MCGS01000049.1, from coordinate 5,660 downwards.
CTGACCCCGTGGCTGCAATCGCTGTATCAACAACGTGAGGCGTTACAACTGGAAGCCAGGGTGGCATTACGGCACTCTTTGGTAAAACAGCTGCATGAAAGGCAGCTCGATTTGCTCATTACCACCGAGCCACCCAAGATGGATGAACTGGCCAGCCAGCTATTGGGCAATTTTTCGCTGCGGCTGTTCTCCTCCACCCTGCGTGATAAACAGGCGCCGATGCCCTATATCAAGCTGGAATGGGGGGCGGATTTCCACCAACAGGAAAGCCGTATGCTGGAAGGGGATACCCTGCCGGTGCTGACCACCACCTCCGCACACCTGACCCGACAACTGCTGGAAACCACCGGCGGCTGTGCCTTCCTGCCCAGCCAATGGGAGAAGGACTATCCGCAGTTGGCCGCCACCGCCGATATCCCGCCGATTATCCGCCCGCTGTACGCCGTTTGGCTGCAAAATAGCGACCAACAGCCGTTGATCCGCCAACTGTTGAAAATACCTTTAAATACCACAGCATGAGGCGCTATAACGGCTTCAGACGAGGATGGCGGGGTTTGGTTCGTCTGCCAAGCCAAAACGCGCTCATCGCCTTCTGAAGGCCGATAAAGCAGAACAGCAGGATGCCGATAACGATTTTGGTCCACCAGGAGCTGAGCGTACCGTCGAAAGTGATGTAACTCTGAATCAGCCCCTGGATCAGCACGCCAAACAGCGTACCCAGCACGGTACCGACCCCGCCGGTCAACAAGGTGCCACCAATCACTACCGCGGCAATGGCATCCAGCTCCACGCCGCTGGCGGCCAGCGCGTAGCCTGCCGAGGTATACAACGAGAAAATAATCCCGGACAAGGCTGCCAATGTGCCTGAGAGCATATAAATCAGCACCGTCGTACGCTGCACAGGCACGCCCATCAGTGCCGCAGACACCCGGTTACCGCCGATGGCGTAGACGTTGTGGCCAAAGCGGGTGCGGTGCGCTAACACTATGCCGACCGCCACCACCATTAGCATCACCAACGCCAACAGAGTAAAGCGGCCACCGCCCGGCAGTTTCCAGGCATAGTTCGCCAGCGCGGCATACAACGGATGATCAATGGGAATCGACTCTTCCGAGACGATAAAACTCATGCCCCGCACGAAGAACATTCCAGCCAGCGTGATGATAAACGCCGGAAGTTTCAGTACATCAATAATCCAGCCCATCAATGCGCCGAACGAAGCGCCCATCAGCAGCGCAATAACAAACGCATAGCCCGGTGCAATACCGTAGGTTCCGATCAATTTGGCCAATAGCACCCCGGTGAAGGCGATCACCGAGCCGACCGACAGATCGATACCGCCGGAAAGGATCACAAACGTCATGCCTACCGCAACGATGCCAAGAAAGGCGTTGTCGGTCAGCAAGTCACACCATACCCGCGTTGAAGCAAAACTGGGGAACTGAGTGAGGCAAAAACCATAGCCCAAAAGGAACACCAGGACAGTAATCAACAGTGGAAGATTACGTTTGATCATGGCTTTCTTCTCCTAAGCAGTTGGCGCAACGAGACGCTGGGTGATTGCACCATCAGCACCGCCAGCACCACGATCGCCTTCAGCACCAGATTAAATTCCGGCCGATAGCCGGACAGCAGAATACCGGTATTCATCCCCTGAATGATTAATGCCCCCACCACCGACAACAGCAGGTTAAAACGCCCGCCCAGCAATGAGCCGCCACCAATCACCACCGCCAGGATTGCATCCAGCTCCAGCCACAGCCCGGCATTGTTGGCGTCTGCACCGCGGATGTCCGCCGTGACGATGATCCCGGCCACCGCAGCACAGAGTCCGCAGATGACATATACCGCCATCACCACCCAGCGTGTACTGACCCCCGCGTTGCGTGCCGAGCGCAGATTGATGCCCACGGCTTCGATAAACAGCCCCAGCGCCGTTTTACGCGTCAGCAGCCAGATCAACAGCAGCATCACTGCGGCAATGATCGCTGGCATCGGTAGATACATCAGCGCACCGCTGCCAAGCCGAGCCAACCCTTCTCGTTCAAAGGTGACGATTTGTCCTTCGGTGATCAGTTGCGCAATACCGCGACCGGCCACCATCAGCATCAGCGTGGCGACAATCGGCTGTATCTGCAGCACCGCCACCAGAAAGCCATTCCACAGGCCACACAGCGCACCCGCCGCCAAGGCAGCCGCCAGCACGTAACCCAGCGGATAACCGGCGCTGGTCAGCGTTGCGGCCGTGGCACCGGCAATAGCCATCACGGCCCCCACCGAAAGGTCGATACCACCGGTGGCGATCACTAACGTCATGCCTAATGCCAATAACGCTACCGGCGCGCCACGGTTAACAATGTCGATCACACTGCCAAACAGTCGACCATCCTGAATGTGGATGGAAAAGAAATTCGGGGCGACCAGGCTGTCGATCAACAAAATCACCGCCAGCGCCCCCAGTTGTGTCGCCCCTGCGGGGAAGACCCATCTGACTTTACGTGGTCCACCGGTCATGGAGAAACTCCTGAGGTTCATTCGGCCCCCTGTTGCGCGGCTATCGCCTGCATGATCGCAGGTACCGTAATGGCGTCATGCTCAAGCTGCGTCACATGTTTTCTGTCGCGTAGCACCAGGATACGATCGGCATAGCCCGCCAGCTCTTCCAGTTCGGACGAAATCACCAGCAACGCCAGCCCTTCATCACAGAGTTTTTCGATCAAGCGGATGATTTCAGCATGCGCGCCAACGTCAATGCCGCGCGTTGGTTCGTCCAGGATCAAAAAGCGCGGTTTGGTCGCCAGCCAGCGAGACAGCAACACCTTCTGCTGATTTCCGCCGGACAGATATTGGATCTGCTGCTCCGGCCCCGGCGTGCGAATGCCCAACAGTTGGATATAATCCTCGGCAATACGGGTTTGTTCCCGCAACGATAACGGTTTTAACCAACCGCGTTGCGCCTGCAGGGCCAGAATGATGTTTTCCCTTACCGTCGCAGCACCGACAATCCCGTCGGTTTTTCGGTCCTCCGGGCAATAACCAAAACCGAGGCTGGCAGCTTTACGGGGCGTGCGGATGTTCACCGTACGACCCTCAACTTTCGCACTGCCGCTATCACGCGGTTTGATGCCGAATATCAGCTGAGCCGTTTCCGTGCGGCCAGAGCCCAGCAGACCGGCCAAGCCTACAATCTCGCCCGGACGGATTTGCAGATCAAAGGGTTCAACCATGCCGCGTCGTCCATAACCCCTGAATTCGACCAGGGATGGCGCATCCGTTGGCGCGTGCTCACCTCGTTTAAGCAGCGACTCGTCAAACGCGTGGCCAAGCATCATCTGTACCAATTCCAGACGCGGTAAATCAGCGGTAATTCGGGTCCCCACTAACTTACCGTTGCGCAGTACAGTGATGCGATCGCAAATACGGTAAACCTGATCGAGGAAGTGGGTGACAAAGATCATCCCCATGCCCTGGCTGCGGAGCTGGCCGAGAATACCCAGTAACATGCTGACTTCTTTGGCATCCAGACTGGCAGTTGGCTCATCCAGGATCAGAACTTTGGCCGACAAGTCGACCGCCCGCGCGATAGCGATAATCTGCTGGATCGCAATGGAGTAATTGCCCAATGGCTGACTGACATCCAACTGTAATCCATACCCCAGCAAAAGCTGCCGGGCCTGGTGCAGCAGCTTTTTTTGATCGACCAGGCCGAAGCGCGTTGGCTCACGGCCAATGAACAAATTAGCCGCCACCGAGATGTTCGGCAGCAAGTTAACTTCCTGATAAACCGTACCAATCCCCAGCAGCTGCGCCTGTGCAGTACTCTGTGGAGCAATGGCGGTACCCTCCAGCAATATCTCACCGGCGGAACGCTGATAAACCCCGGTTAGCGCTTTGATTAGCGTAGATTTCCCCGCGCCATTTTCACCCAGCAGCGCCATAATCTCTCCGCGCTGTAACGTGACATCAACCTGCTCCAGCGCTTTAACGCCAGGAAACTCAACGGATAATCCCTTAATCGCCAATAACGTGGTTTGAGATGTGACCATCTTCTGTCCCGCCGGTGAGTGGATTAATAGCCCATGCTTTTCTTCAGCTCAAATTCCTGTTTCGCGGTATCCGGCTGCAGCAGTTTCGATTCGGTCTGGATAAACTTCGGCGGCTGAGTGCCATCTTTCTTCATCGCCAACAACGCATCAAACGCCGGGCCGGCCATATTTGGCGTCAGTTCGACCGTGGCGTTGGCTTCACCATTCATCATCGCTTTGAATATGTCAGGGACACCGTCGATAGAGACGATTTTGATCTGTGAACCCGGTTTTAAGCCCGCCTCTTTGATTGCCTGAATAGCACCGATCGCCATGTCGTCGTTATGCGCATACACCGCACAAATATTTTTGCCGTTTTGCTCGGCCTTGATAAAGCTTTCCATCACTTCTTTGCCCTTGCTGCGGGTAAAGTCGCCGGATTGTGAGCGGATGATTTTAACGTTGGCAGCGGTGGCTATGCCGTCGGCAAAGCCTTTCTTGCGGTTGATGGCGACACTGGAGCCCACGGTCCCTTGCAGTTCCACCACGTTACAAGGCTTGCCGGCGACCTCTTTAACCAGCCATTCGCCTGCAACCTTGCCTTCATGCACGCTGTCGGATGCCACGGCTGCGGTATACAGCGAGGGATCGTTCACTTCGATCATCCGGTCGAGCAGGAATACCGGGATCTTGGCCTCTTTGGCCTCTTGCAGTACCGGAGTCCACCCGGTGGCGACTACCGGTGCAATGAAAATGGCATCAACACCCTGGGCGATGAAGGATCGGACCGCTTTGATCTGGTTTTCCTGTTTTTGCTGCGCATCGGCGATTTTTAACGTAATACCACGCTTTTCCGCTTCCTGTTTCGAAACCTTCGTTTCCGCAGAGCGCCAGCCAGATTCGGAACCAATCTGAGAAAAACCGACGACCAACGGTGCCGCCTGTACCGTACTTATCAATGCGCCAGTGATGGCGGCCGCTAACAGCAGACGTTTAACCATGTTTGTTCTCCCCGCACTGCCCTGGCTCCTGGTGGCCTCAGACAGCGGTAACTGTTGTTGTGTATGCTGCATATTTTTCTGGTGAACTAGGTATCCAAAGACTCGGACACCCATTAGGTGTAGTCGAAAATCAGGCAGGAATAATGAGCGGCATCACATCACGGGAGAACAACCATTTTGTACATGGATCCAGCTAAAAATGTCTAAATTGGGAACAGGTTTGGTAGGGTTTTTAGGCAATTTATCAGGGGAATAGCGAGGATTTAGGAAAAGTAGAAAGCAAAAAAAACCCTTCGCTTTCGCAAAGGGTTCCTAATATGGCAGGGGCGGAGAGACTCGAACTCGCGACACCCGGTTTTGGAGACCGGTGCTCTACCAACTGAGCTACGCCCCTAAATCATGCTTAACATTATGCCTGCTAAAATTAGCAGGCATAATTTAAATAAGTGGCGGAACGGACGGGGCTCGAACCCGCGACCCCCTGCGTGACAGGCAGGTATTCTAACCAACTGAACTACCGCTCCACCGGTTCTTTCACGTTACATCTTTCGATGTGGCAAAACCGCTCATGGCGATCCTGCTCATTACCGGGTGTCAAACCGATAACGTTTAATTGATGCCTGGCAGTGTCCTA
>NZ_MCGS01000048.1:8523-10568 GCF_002607755.1 Serratia sp. BW106 | reverse complement strand
CAATAAGTTGGAGTCATTACCGGCTTTATTGAAGCCTACGCCGGTAGAGGAGGCCCGTACCAATCATTGAATCACGCCTTACTCTCGCGGCCAGTTGTTCTTCGTTCAGGTTCTCCGTACCAGCCGGGCGTTGCGGCAGTACGAAATAGCAAATTTCGGCATTACTGTCCCAAACGCGAATTTCTTTCTCCGGTGGAAGCTCAGTACCGAACTTCTTCAGCACGCCTCTTGGATCAATCACCACACGGGAGCGGTACTGTGCAGATTTAAACCAGATTGGCGGCAATCCCAGAACCGGCCACGGATAGCAGGAGCACAGCGTACAAACAACGATGTTATGTACCGCATCACTGTTTTCGAGGACGTGAATGACTGCGCCTTCGGCACCTGAAAAAACCATCTCGCTGATGGCAGCCGTGCCATCTTCAAGCAGCTTTTTTTAAATTCGGCATCAAGCCAGGCGCGCGCCACGACACTGGCACCGTTACGGGGACCGATCTTGTTTTCAAAATAGTCCACGATGGCGTCTGAAGTTTCTGGATCGAGCTGACCTTTCTCCGTCAGGAATGACTGAATCGCCCGCACTTTGATGGCATTTTCGGAAGGTAAGACATCATGATTTGATATGCTGACTCCACTGTAAGTGATTCATAACTGATTGCTCCAGCCTGTTGGCTGGAGCAAAGAAAATTAAAGGGCGGGATGAGTGCGATGCCAGTCAGTAACCTGCTGCCACGCCCAGCCAGACTGTATCAATGCGGTTTCGCCAAAATGTGGTGCAACAAGCTGGAAGGCGATTGGTGCGCCTGCAGCAGTACGCCCGCAGGGCAATGTCAGAGTTGGGTGGCAGGTCAAATCAAAAACGCTGGTGTAACGCAGCACACCACTGAACAGTGTTTCGTCCTGACCAAACATGCTCATGAGGACTTTTACATGATAAAGCAAATGCGCCAGCAGGGTGCGTATATTGTTGATATTGCCACTCAGGTTGGTTGCTCTGAGCGGACTGTCAGACGGTACCTGAAATACCCGGAACCTCCGGCCAGAAAAACACGCCACAAAATGGCCAAACTCAGGCCGTTCATGGACTATATCGACATGCGTCTGGCTGAGAATGTCTGGAACGGCGAGGTCATCCTCGCGGAAATCAAAGCGATGGGTTATACCGGCGGACGCTCCATGTTGCGTTACTACATCCAGCCAAAACGTAAGATGCGGCCATCGAAGAAAACGGTTCGCTTCGAAACTCAGCCCGGTTACCAGCTCCAGCATGACTGGGGAGAAGTTGAGGCTGAGGTTGCCGGGCAACGATGCAGGGTTAACTTCGCGGTTAACACGCTGGGGTTCTCACGTCGCTTCCATGTCTTCGCGGCACCAAAGCAGGATGCTGAACATACCTATGAGTCACTGGTCCGCGCCTTCCGCTACTTCGGCGGCAGCGTGAAAACCGTGCTGGTCGATAATCAGAAAGCCGCAGTGCTGAAAAATAACAACGGGAAGATGGTGTTCAACTCCGGGTTCCTGCTGCTGGCCGATCACTATGGCTTCCTGCCACGGGCATGCCGTCCACGAAGGGCCAGAACCAAAGGTAAGGTGGAGCGGATGGTGAAATACCTCAAGGAGAACTTCTTCGTCCGGTACCGCCGGTTCGACAGCTTCGCCCAGGTTAATCAGCTACTGGAGCAGTGGATGGCTGACGATGCCGACAGGCGAGAACTTCGCCAGTTCAGGCAGACACCGGAACAGCGCTTCACGCAGGAACAGGAGCATCTGCAGCCGTTGCCGGATACGGACTTCGATACCAGCTACTTCGATATCCGTCATGTCTCCTGGGATGGCTATATCGAGGTTGGCGGAAACCGTTACAGCGTGCCGGAAAGCCTGTGTGGCCAGCCGGTATCAATACGGATCTCGCTGGATGATGAACTGCGGATCTACAGTAATGAGCAGCAGATGGCATCGCACCGTCTCTGTTCGGCTGCATCCGGCTGGCAGACCGTGCCGGAGCATCACGCCCCGCTCTGGCAGCAGGTCAGTCAGGTGGA
>NZ_MCGS01000048.1:205-8494 GCF_002607755.1 Serratia sp. BW106 | reverse complement strand
GCACCAAATCATCACTCGAAGATATTCAGGCATGGTACATCCGCGGCAAGCCCCTAATTTGTACTGAGGGGCAAAGTGAAAAAAGTTACTTTTTGTTGAAACGACAGTTAGCAATAACCCCCGCTTGCGGGGGCCATACCCACCAGGAGCAAACGCAGAAAGCCCGAGATACTTCTGCTGTACCGGGGGCTGGCGACATTTCAGGCAACACTCATAGTTGACATCCTCCCCGCCCTAAAGGGCGGGGAGGATGTCAATAATAGCAGACCACATCATGATGTCATTCTGACCGACAGATGCCAGAAGCAGAGGATCCATCCCATTTTATACCTACCTTATAACACTTAGAAAAACAACATGTTAAAAATGTTTATTGGAAACAATTTTATTTCCAATTGTAATGATAACCATTCTCATATTAATATGGCTACGTGATAATTAACTTTTGATGCACTCCGCATGTCTGACCGTGCCACTACCACAGCTTCCTTAACGTTCGAGTCGCTTTATGGCACCCATAACGGCTGGTTGAAAAGTTGGCTGACGCGCAAACTCCAGTCTGCTTTTGATGCAGATGACATTGCCCAGGACACTTTTTTGCGGGTAATGAGCAGCGAAACGCTCTCGACGATCCGCGATCCTCGCTCTTTCCTGTGCACTATCGCCAAACGCGTGATGGTGGACCTGTTTCGCCGAAACGCGCTGGAAAAAGCGTATCTGGAGATGCTGGCGCTTATGCCGGAGGGGGTAGCGCCTTCACCTGAGGAACGCGAAAGCCAGCTCGAGACCCTACAACTCGTCGACAGCATGCTGGACGGGCTAAACGGAAAAACACGTGAAGCGTTTCTGCTTTCGCAACTGGATGGCCTGACATACAGCGAGATTGCGCACAAACTCGGTGTTTCCGTCAGCTCCGTGAAAAAATACGTGGCGAAAGCCGTCGAGCACTGCCTGCTGTTTCGTCTGGAGCATGGGTTATGAATCCTTCGTTAACCGATTCCCGCCGTCAGGCGCTGCGTTCAGCTTCCCACTGGTATGCCGTGCTAAGCGGCGAGCGCGTCAGCCCACAACAGGAAGCGCGCTGGCAACAGTGGTATGAACAGGATCAGGATAACCAGTGGGCCTGGCAGCAGGTTGAAAACCTGCGCAACCAGCTTGGCGGTGTGCCTGGCGACGTTGCCAGCCGGGCGCTGCACGATACCCGCCTCACCCGCCGTCACGTGATGAAAGGATTACTGCTGTTGCTCGGCGCTGGCGGAGGCTGGCAACTCTGGCAGTCGGAAACCGGCGAAGGTCTGCGGGCAGATTACCGCACCGCCAAAGGCGCAGTCAGCCGTCAGCAACTGGAAGATGGCTCCCTGCTCACGCTGAATACCCAAAGCGCGGCGGATGTGCGTTATGATGCGCATCAGCGCACCGTCCGGCTCTGGTACGGTGAAATCGCCATTACTACCGCGAAAGATGCGCAGCAACGCCCCTTCCGCGTCCTGACCCGTCAGGGCCAACTCACCGCTTTAGGGACAGAATTTACCGTCCGCCAGCAGGATAATTTCACGCAGCTTGACGTGCAGCAGCACGCCGTGGAAGTGCTTCTCGCCAGTGCCCCCGCGCAAAAACGCATCGTGAACGCTGGTGAAAGCCTGCAGTTCAGCGCCTCTGAGTTTGGCGCAGTGAAACCGCTGGATGACGAGAGTACAAGCTGGACGAAGGGCATCCTGAGCTTCAGCGATAAACCGCTGGGTGAGGTGATAGCCACGCTAAGCCGTTACCGCAACGGCGTGCTGCGCTGCGATCCCGCCGTTGCCGGGCTGCGCCTGAGCGGGACGTTCCCGCTGAAAAATACCGATGCGATCCTGAACGTTATCGCTCAAACGCTTCCCGTTAAAATTCAGTCTATTACGCGGTACTGGATAAACATTTCACCGCTGTAAGAAAAATAATTCTCATTTCGATTGTCCTTTTTACCCTTCTCGTTCGACTCATAGCTGAACACAACAAAAATGATGATGGAGAAGGTATGACGCCGTTACGCGTTTTTCGTAAAACAACACCTTTGGTTAACGCCATTCGCCTGAGCCTGCTGCCGCTGGCCGGTCTCTCGTTTTCCGCTTTTGCTGCACAGGTTGATATCGCACCGGGATCGCTCGACAAAGCGCTCAATCAGTATGCCGCACACAGCGGAATTACCCTCTCGGTTGACGCCAGCCTGACGCGCGGCAAGCAGAGCAACGGCCTGCACGGAGATTACGACGTCGAGAGCGGCCTGCAACAGCTGCTGGACGGCAGCGGACTGCAGGTAAAACCGCTGGGAAATAACAGCTGGACGCTGGAGCCCGCGCCCGCGCCAAAAGAAGATGCCCTGACCGTGGTCGGCGACTGGCTGGGCGATGCGCGTGAAAACGACGTATTTGAACATGCTGGCGCGCGTGACGTGATCCGCCGTGAGGATTTCGCCAAAACCGGCGCAACCACCATGCGTGAGGTGCTTAACCGCATCCCTGGCGTCAGCGCGCCGGAAAACAACGGCACCGGCAGCCACGACCTGGCGATGAACTTTGGCATCCGGGGCCTGAACCCACGCCTCGCCAGCCGCTCGACCGTCCTGATGGACGGCATCCCCGTCCCCTTTGCCCCTTACGGTCAGCCGCAGCTTTCACTGGCTCCCGTTTCGCTCGGCAACATGGATGCCATTGACGTGGTGCGCGGTGGTGGTGCGGTGCGTTACGGACCGCAGAGCGTGGGCGGCGTGGTGAACTTTGTTACCCGCGCCATTCCGCAGGACTTTGGTATCGAGGCGGGGGTGGAAGGTCAGCTCAGCCCAACCTCTTCACAAAACAACCCGAAAGAGACGCACAACCTGATGGTGGGCGGCACAGCGGACAACGGTTTTGGCACCGCGCTGCTCTACTCCGGCACGCGCGGCAGTGACTGGCGCGAGCACAGCGCCACCCGCATCGACGACCTGATGCTGAAAAGCAAATATGCGCCGAATGAGGTGCACACCTTCAACAGCCTGCTGCAATATTACGATGGTGAAGCCGACATGCCCGGCGGCCTGTCCCGCGCGGATTACGACGCCGATCGCTGGCAATCCACCCGCCCGTATGACCGCTTCTGGGGCCGTCGCAAGCTGGCGAGCCTGGGCTACCAGTTCCAGCCGGACAGCCAGCATAAATTCAACATTCAGGGGTTCTACACCCAAACCCTGCGCAGCGGCTACCTGGAGCAAGGCAAACGCATCACCCTCTCGCCGCGTAACTACTGGGTGCGCGGTATTGAGCCACGCTACAGCCAGAGCTTTATGATCGGCCCTTCCGCGCACGAAGTGGGCGTGGGCTATCGCTATGTGAATGAATCAACGCATGAAATGCGTTACTACACCGCCACCAGCAGCGGGCAGTTGCCGTCTGGCTCAAGCCCTTACGACCGCGACACGCGTTCCGGCACCGAGGCGCACGCCTGGTATCTGGATGACAAAATCGACATCGGCAACTGGACCATCACGCCGGGTATGCGTTTCGAACATATCGAGTCATACCAGAACAACGCCATCAAAGGCACGCACGAAGAGGTGAGCTATAACGCACCGCTTCCGGCGTTGAACGTGCTCTATCACCTGACTGATAGCTGGAATCTTTATGCAAACACTGAAGGCTCGTTCGGCACCGTACAGTACAGCCAGATTGGCAAGGCTGTGCAAAGCGGCAATGTGGAACCGGAAAAAGCGCGAACCTGGGAACTCGGTACCCGCTACGACGACGGCGCGCTGACGGCGGAAATGGGGCTGTTCCTGATTAACTTTAACAATCAGTACGACTCCAACCAGACCAACGACACCGTCACTGCACGTGGCAAAACGCGCCATACCGGGCTGGAAACGCAGGCACGTTACGACCTGGGTACGCTAACGCCAACGCTTGATAACGTTTCCGTCTACGCCAGCTATGCGTATGTGAACGCGGAAATCCGCGAGAAAGGCGACACCTATGGCAATCAGGTGCCATTCTCCCCGAAACATAAAGGCACGCTGGGCGTGGACTACAAGCCGGGCAACTGGACGTTCAATCTGAACAGCGATTTCCAGTCCAGCCAGTTTGCGGATAACGCCAATACAGTGAAAGAGAGCGCCGACGGCAGTACCGGCCGTATTCCCGGCTTCATGCTCTGGGGCGCACGCGTGGCGTATGACTTTGGCCCGCAGATGGCAGATCTGAACCTCGCGTTCGGTGTGAAAAACATCTTCGACCAGGACTACTTCATCCGCTCTTATGACGACAACAACAAAGGCATCTACGCAGGCCAGCCGCGCACGCTGTATATGCAGGGGTCGTTGAAGTTCTGATGTGTTAACGCCCGGCTTGCCGGGCTTTTAGCTGGAATGTGACTATGTTGGCATTTATCCGTTTTCTTTTTGCAGGCCTGCTGCTGGTGATCGGCCACGCCTTTGCCGCCACGGTTCAGGACGAACACGGCACGTTTACACTCGATAAAACGCCACAACGGATTGTGGTGCTGGAACTCTCGTTCGCCGATGCGCTGGCCGCCGTGGACGTCAGCCCGATCGGTATTGCCGACGATAACGATGCAAAACGCATCCTGCCCAAAGTGCGTGCGCACCTGAAACCGTGGCAGTCCGTCGGAACGCGCGCGCAGCCGAGCCTGGAAGCCATTGCTGCCCTGAAACCAGACCTGATCATTGCCGACAGCAGTCGCCATGCGGGGATTTACACCGCCTTGCAGCAAATCGCGCCGGTACTGCTGCTTAAGTCCCGCAACGAAACCTACGCTGAAAATTTGCACTCAGCGGCTATCATCGGCGAAGTGGTAGGTAAAAAACGAGAGATGCAGGCGCGTCTGGAACAACATAAAGAGAAGATGGCGCAGTGGGCCAGCCAGCTTCCCACAGGGACACGCGTGGCCTTTGGCACATCACGCGAACAGCTATTCAACCTGCATACCCAGGAGACCTGGACCGGCAGCGTGCTGGCTTCTCTGGGGCTGAACGTTCCCGCTACGATGGCGGGCGCGTCCATGCCGTCCATCGGCCTGGAGCAACTGCTGGCGGTCAATCCTGCCTGGCTGCTGGTTGCCCACTATCGCGAAGAGAGCATTGTTAAACGCTGGCAACAAGATCCGCTCTGGCAGATATTAACCGCCGCGCAGAAGCAGCAGGTTGCTTCAGTCGACAGTAACGCCTGGGCGCGGATGCGCGGTATTTTTGCCGCAGAGCGTATTGCCGCTGACACGGTAAAAATCTTCCACCATCAGCCGCTTACCGATGTGAAATGACCGCGCTAAAACACCCGGTGCTGCTGTGGGGGCTTCCCGTTGCAGTACTTATTATTATTTTCTGGCTGAGTCTGTTTTGCTACTCGGCCATTCCTGTTTCCGGAGCAGACGCAATCCGCGCCCTGCTGCCTGGACACACGCCAACGCTACCAGAAGCGCTGGTGCAAAACCTTCGTTTGCCGCGAAGCCTGGTCGCCGTTCTGATCGGCGCAAGCCTGGCGCTCGCGGGCACGCTGCTGCAAACCCTGACCCACAACCCAATGGCCTCTCCTTCACTGCTCAGCATTAACAGCGGCGCGGCGCTGGCTATGGCGCTTACCAGCGCGCTGAGTCCGACGCCGGTTGCAGGCTATTCCCTGTCGTTCATCGCGGCATGCGGGGGCGGCGTGAGCTGGCTGCTGGTCATGACCGCAGGAGGCGGGTTTCGTCATACCCAGGACAGAAACAAACTGATCCTCGCGGGTATCGCGCTGTCGGCCTTTTGTATGGCCCTGACCCGCATCACCCTGCTGCTGGCCGAAGATCATGCTTACGGCATCTTTTACTGGCTGGCAGGCGGAGTGTCCCACGCCCACTGGCAGGATGTCTGGCAGCTCTTGCCGGTGGTGGTCACTGCAGTCCCTGTCGTGTTGCTGCTGGCGAATCAACTGAACCTGCTCAACGTCAGCGACAGTACCGCCCATACGCTGGGAGTGAACCTGCCGAGACTACGTTTGATCATCAATATGTTAGTGCTGCTTCTGGTTGGCGCGTGCGTCAGTGTGGCAGGTCCGGTGGCGTTTATCGGCCTGCTGGTGCCACATCTGGCGCGCTTCTGGGCAGGCTTCGATCAGCGCAACGTACTGCCGGTGAGCATGCTGCTGGGGGCCACGCTGATGCTGATGGCAGATGTACTCGCACGCGCGCTGGCCTTCCCCGGCGATCTGCCCGCAGGCGCAGTGCTGGCGCTGATTGGCAGTCCTTGCTTTGTCTGGCTGGTGAGGAGGCGAGGATGAAAATTGCGCTGGTCATTTTCATCACCCTTGCCCTGGCAGGCTGTGCGCTGTTATCACTCCATATGGGGGTGATCCCCGTGCCGTGGCGCGCGCTGCTGACCGACTGGCAGGACGGACGCGAGCATTATTATGTATTGATGGAGTACCGACTGCCGCGCTTGCTGCTGGCACTGTTTGTCGGTGCAGCCCTCGCCGTGGCGGGCGTGCTGGTACAGGGGATTGTGCGTAACCCGCTAGCATCACCGGATATTCTCGGCATTAACCATGCCGCCAGCCTTGCCTCTGTGGGAGCACTGCTTCTTATGCCATCACTATCCGTGATGGTGCTGCCGCTGCTGGCCTTTGCGGGCGGTATGGCGGGGTTGATCTTGCTGAAGATGCTGGCAAAGACCCACCAGCCGATGAAGCTGGCGCTCACCGGCGTGGCGCTTTCCGCCTGCTGGGCGAGCCTGACGGATTACCTGATGCTCCTGCACCCGCAGGATGTAAACAGTGCCCTGCTGTGGCTGACGGGTAGCTTATGGGGGCGCGACTGGCACTTTGTGAAGATTGCCGTGCCGTTGCTCATTCTGTTTTTGCCGCTGAGCCTGCGCTTTTGTCGCGATCTCGACCTGCTGGCGCTGGGCGATGCACGAGCAGCCACGCTCGGCGTGTCGGTTCAGCGCACCCGGTTCCAGGGGCTGATGCTGGCTGTCGCGATGACAGCAACCGGCGTGGCCGTCTGTGGCCCGATAAGTTTTATTGGTCTCGTCGTGCCGCACATGGTGCGCAGGATCGCCGGCGGGCGTCACCGCTGGCTGATGCCCGTTTCGGCCCTGACGGGCGCGTTGTTGCTGGTCATTGCCGATCTGCTGGCACGAATCATTCATCCGCCGATGGAGCTTCCGGCAGGCGTGCTGACCGCCATTATCGGCGCACCGTGGTTTGTCTGGCTGCTTGTGAGAATGCGATAAATGAGATTACGTACTGAAAATCTGACCGCCAGCTATGGCGCACAAACCGTGCTGGATGGACTTTCTCTCGCCCTGCCTGCCGGAAAAATCACGGCCCTGCTCGGCCCTAACGGTTGCGGGAAATCGACGCTGTTGAACTGTTTTTCTCGCCTGTTAACACCAGACTCTGGCGAGATATTGCTTGATGAAAAACCCATAGCCGGTTTTTCCGCCCGCCAGCTGGCTCGCCGCCTGGCTTTACTGCCGCAACACCATTTATCCCCCGAGGGGATCACTGTACGGGAGCTGGTTTCCTACGGCCGCAGCCCGTGGCTGTCGTTGTGGGGGCGACTCTCCGCGGAAGACAACGAGCGGGTCAACGTGGCAATGAGTCAGACCCGGACGCGCAATCTGGCTGACCGCAGGTTAACCCAGCTTTCCGGCGGCCAGCGCCAGCGTGCGTTTCTGGCGATGGTGCTGGCACAGGATACCCCACTCATTCTTCTTGATGAGCCTACGACCTACCTCGATATCAATCATCAGGTTGAACTGATGCGCCTGATGGTTGAACTCAAAAGGCAGGGGAAAACCGTAGTGACGGTACTCCACGATCTGAATCAGGCCAGCCGCTATTGCGATCATCTGGTGGTACTGGCAAGCGGTCGCGTGATGGCGCAAGGTGCTCCGGAAGCAGTGATGAAACCAGAGCTTCTAAAGACGGTGTTCAGCGTAGAAGCGGAAATCCATCCCGAACCGGTATCTGGCAGACCCATGTGTGTGGTGAAGTAGTCTGGCGAAGTCATAAGGATCATCACAGGACAGATAAAGGAAGTGATAACCACCTGCCAACAGGCACCAAAATCTGGCTGGTTGCCGGTATCACCGACATGCGCAACGGCTTCAATGGTCTCGCCGCAAAGGTGCAGACGATGCTGAAAGATGACCCGATGTCCGGCCATGTCTTCATCTTCCGGGGCCGCAGCGGCAGTAAGGTCAAACTGCTGTGGTCCACCGGCGACGGGCTGTGCCTGCTGACCAAACGGCTGGAACGCGGCCGCTTCGCCTGGCCCTCT
>NZ_MCGS01000048.1:0-75 GCF_002607755.1 Serratia sp. BW106 | reverse complement strand
ATAGGGGTCCGCTTGGAAATCGGAAATTATCCCACTCTAAGACTGCTTTTTGTACAATTCGGTATCGACTGTGCG
>NZ_MCGS01000047.1:0-8913 GCF_002607755.1 Serratia sp. BW106 | reverse complement strand
AATATGGTGCCCGGACTCGGAATCGAACCAAGGACACGGGGATTTTCAATCCCCTGCTCTACCGACTGAGCTATCCGGGCAACGCGCAGCATTAAACCGTATTGGCCGAAGGCAGTCAACGGCTTTGTGAATGAAATCAGGTAAAACGCGACTGGTTGCTGGCTTTTCGGTCAAAGGGTTCGAAAATTGTGCCGAGTTGGCTGCCATTCTGCGGCGGCGGTATACCGCCGCACACTGAATTAGCTTAACGCCCCGTTTCTGCGGCACTGGGCCACCTGCAAGATATCTTCCGCCAGCCGCTTGGCGACGGATACGTCCTGTAGCTGGCGTTTTACCAGCAGTTTGCTCAGGCAGCCTTCCTGGATCAGCTCCATTTGCTGCGCCACCATGTCGGCGTCGTCGGCATCCATTTCCCGCAGCAGATCGCGGGTCAGATCCAGCGAGGTGAGTTTCTGTTGCTCAGCCAGCTGGTGGATCGGGTGATCCACTTCCGGGAAGAAACTGCAGGCGGCGATAAACAGGCAGCCGGGGTAGCGGTCGTGTTTGACGTATTCTTCCAAAACGTCATAGCGTGCCAGCAGCTTTTGCTGTGGGCTCAGAGTCTCGTCCAGCAGTAACTGGCGGCGCCAGGTATCAATTTGCTGACCATGATAGCGCAGGCAGTCATACAGCAGCGCTTCGCGATCCGGCCAGAACCGTTTCAGGTCGCCCGGTTGCACCTCGAGTTTATCTGCCAGCATTTCCAATGTGGTGGTCGCCAGGCCCTGTTGTTCCAACAGCCCCAGTGCCGTATCAAGGACGTGTTCACGTTGCACTTGTGCTTCCTCCAAATTCGGTTCCGATCCTCAGTGTTATTTATTGCACCGTTTTCTGCAAATGCGCGTTGAACGCCGCCGCATCCATAAATCCGGTAACCCGTTGGGCCGTTAACTCTTGCCCGGTACCGTTAAAGAACAGAATCGTTGGCAATCCCAGGACTTTCAGGTGCTTAAGCAATGCGACCTGTTCGGCGTCGTTGGCCGTGACATCGGCCTGTAACAGCACCGCGTTAGCCAGCTTAGCCTGAACGCTGGCATCGCTGAAGGTATATTTCTCGAACTCCTTACAGGCGACGCACCAGTCGGCGTACAAATCCAGCATCACCGGCTTTCCCTGCGCCTGCTGTAGCGCCAGATTGAGTTGATCTACATTACTGATCCGCGTGAAGTTCAGGTGTTGCACCGCTGCCTGCTGTGCGCTGTTGGCGCCAAAGGCCCAGTCTTGCAGCGGTCGTGCGGCGATCACTGCCGCCGCCAGCAGCAATAATTGCAGTGCACGGACCCAACCACGAGAAGTCTTCAGGCTTAACGCAAATGCCCAACCGAAGAACGCCAGACCGAGCAGGCTCCACAACCGCAGTCCCCACAGATCGCCAATCACTCGCTCCAGCAGGAACACCGGCAGAGCGAGGATCACGAAGCCAAAGGCTTCTTTGACATACTGCATCCATGGGCCGCTGCGTGGCAGCAGGCGGTTGCCGAACAGGGTCACCAGCACCAGCGGGATCCCCATCCCCAGCGCATAGAGATACAAGGTGCCACCACCGGCCCACATATTGCCGCTTTGGGCGATGTACAGCAGGATCGCGCTGAGCGGCGCCGTGGTGCAGGGGGAGCAAATCAGTCCGGCCAGTGCGCCCATCAGGAATACGCCGGGCAGCGAACCGCCTTGCTGGCTGTTACTCCAGCCCGCCAATCGCGTTTGCAGCGAAGAGGGCAACTGCAGCGAATACAGACCGAACATCGACAGGGCCAGCGCGATAAACAGCACTGACAGGCCGATCAAGACATACGGGTGTTGCAGCGCCGCCTGGAACTGCAACCCGGCGGCGGCGACTACCAGGCCGAGCACCGTGTAGGTCAGTGCCATGCCCTGCACGTAAACCACCGCCAGCGCCAGTATGCGGCCGCTGCTGTGTGGCTTTTCACGCCCAAGGATGATGCCGGAAATCAAAGGATACATCGGCAACACGCAAGGGGTGAAGGCAATGCCAATACCAATCAGCAGCGCCCACAAAGGGGAGAACGGCAGACTGGCGGGTGCCGGTTCTTCCGGTGCGCTGGCCGGCGGTGCGGTTGAAGCACTCACCGCATCCAGAGGGATCACCCGCGTCTCCGGCGGATAGCAGAAACCCGCTTCGGCGCAGCCCTGATAAGTCACGCTCAGGCTGGCACCGCTGGCCGCCTTTTGCAGTGGGATCGGCAGATTCAGCTGTTGTTTGAAAATGGCGACTTCGCCGAAGAATTCATCCTTGTGGCTCAGCCCGGCCGGCAGCTCAAAGGAGCCTAACGTCGCTTGCTGTGGCACCAGTTTAATCTGCTGGCGATAGAGGTAATAACCGGGGCGGATTTGCCAGTTCAGCGTCAGCTGGTGGTCCTGCTGCTTAAAATCGAAAGCAAAAGCCTGATCGACCGGCACGAACTGGTTGCCGCCGTTCGGGGAGAATAGCGATGCCTGGGCCGCCTGCGGCAAAAAAAACAGGCTGCAAAGCAGGAATATCAATTTAATGAGGCGTTGATCCATAACAGGTAGTCTTTATCTCCAGCCATCACCGGCAGCACCAGCAGCTCGGGCGTTTGATACGGGTGATGTTGTTTCAGGTAGTTGAGCAGGGCGTCTTGATGGCGGCGATCGCTTTTGAACAGCATTTGCACTTCATACTCCTGTTCCAGTTTCCCTTCCCAGTAGTATAACGATGATGCGCCGGGCAGCAGCGTGACGCAGGCCGCCAGTTTTTCCCCCAGAACCCGGGCCGCCAGGTCTTGAGCCGTGCCCTCATCGGGTGCGGTGCAGAGTATGACGACAGCTTCGCAATCAGACATCTTCAGCCCTCTCATCCAGATTATCAGTGGGCACTATACCTTGAAGGGCGGTCGGCTAGAAGGCGAGTTTATCGCCAATGGGAAGGGGGGGGAAACCGGGGCCGCAGCCCCGGTGAAAGCATTACAGCATCACGCTACCCAGCAAGAAGCCGAACAGCACCGACAATATTACCCCGATGGTGCCGGGAATAAAGAACGGGTGGTTAAACACAAAACGTCCGATGCGCGTGGTTCCGGTGTCATCCATCTGTACTGCGGCGACCAGCGTAGGGTAGGTCGGCAGGATGAACAGGCCGGAGACGGCGGCAAAGGATGCGACGGCGGTCAATGGCGAGACGTTCAGCGCCAGTGCCATTGGCATCAGCGCCTTGGCGGTAGCGGCCTGAGAGTACAGCAGCGCCGAGCAGAAGAAGAAAATCACCGCCAGCAGCCACGGATGTGATTGGATCACGGCACCCGCAGTCTCTTTGATCCAGTCGATATTGGCCTGTACAAAGGTGTCGCCCAGCCAGGCCACGCCCAAAATACAGATACAGGCGCTCATACCGGCCTTAAAGGTGCTGGAGTTGAGCACCATATCGGTATCGACTTTGCACAGCAGGGTGGTCAGGGTGGCGACGCTCAGCATGATGATCAAAATCGCGTTGGTGGTGTTCATCAAGGGTTTTGCCACCAGGCCGAGACCCGGGCTGTTGATGATGGCGTAGGCCACCACGCACAGTACGCCCAACAGGAACAGCAGCACCGAGACTTTGGCGCGTGGTTTGATTTCCACCACCTTGTTGCCGCGCAGGGTAACCAGACCTTCTTCAAGGCGTTTCTGGTAAACCGGATCGTCAGACAGTTTGGAGTCGAACATCCAGCTGACCAGCAGCGACATCAGCACCACGGCGCAGAAGGTAGAAGGCATTACCACCATCAACAAGTGCAGATAGCTGACGCCGTGGCCTTCCATCACGGAGGACATGTAGACCACCGCAGCGGAAATGGGGGAGGCGGTGATGGCAATCTGGGCAGATACCACGGCGGTAGATAGCGGACGGCAAGGCTTGATGCCCTGTTCTTTCGCCACTTCGGCAATCACGGGCAAGGCAGAAAGCGAAATATTGCCGGTACCGGCGAAGATAGTCAGAAAATAGGTGACGATCGGCGCCAGAATAGTGATGTGTTTGGGGTTCTTGCGCAGCAGCTTTTCAGTTTGCTGCACCAGATAATCCATCCCGCCTGCGACCTGCATTGCCGAGATCGCGGCAATCACTGCCATGATGATGGAGATGACATCGAACGGAATGCTGCCCGGCTTCACGCCAATCAGTGCCAGGACCAAAACGCCGAGCCCGCCTGCAAATCCAATCCCGATACCGCCCAACCTGGCCCCTAAAAAAATGGCCAGCAGAACGATAACCAATTCTACGGCTAACATAGTGTCTACTCCTCAAAATAAGATTATTTGAAAATAAAAAGTTAAATTTTTGTGGGCGATGGAAAGTAAAAAGGCACGCTATCCAGAGGATTTAGCGTGCCTTTTTGGGCTACCGGGTGTGTCTGTTATTGTTCATTTTCATCCGTATAGCGTTTGGCTTTATAGGCCGGGTGCATCAGGTTCTCCACGGAGAAGATGTCATCCAGCTCGGCTTCGGTCAGCAGACCGCGTTCCAGCACCACTTCGCGTACGCTCTTGCCGGTTTCGGCACAGATCTTCCCGACGATGTCACCATTATGGTGGCCAATGAACGGGTTCAGATAGGTGACGATACCGATAGAATTGAAGACGTAGTGCTCGCAGACTTCTTTATTCGCGGTGATGCCGTTAATACATTTTTCCAGCAGGTTATAGCAGGCGTTGGTCAGGATGTGGATGGACTCAAACATCGCCTGGCCAATCACCGGCTCCATCACGTTCAACTGCAACTGGCCTGCTTCGGCCGCCATGGTAACGCAAGTGTCGTTGCCAATCACCTTGAAACACACCTGATTGACCACTTCCGGGATCACCGGATTCACCTTGGCAGGCATGATAGAAGAGCCCGCCTGCAGTTCCGGCAGGTTGATTTCGTTCAGGCCGGAGCGTGGGCCTGAAGACAGCAGGCGCAGGTCGTTACAGATTTTGGAGAGTTTGACCGCCAAACGTTTCAGCGCGCTGTGCACCATGACGTAGGCACCGCAGTCGGAAGTGGCTTCGATCAAGTCTTCGGCCAGCACGACCGGCAGATTACTGACTTCCGCCAGTTTCTGTACCGCCAATTGCGCGTAACCTTCCGGAGTGTTCAGAGCGGTACCGATCGCCGTGGCACCCAGGTTCACTTCCAGCAGCAGTTCGGCAGTGCGGTGCAGGTTGCGAGTCTCTTCTTTCAGCAGCACGCTGAAAGCATGGAATTCCTGACCCAGAGTCATAGGTACCGCATCCTGCAACTGGGTGCGGCCCATTTTCAGAATGGTTTCGAATTCTTTGGCCTTGTGGTCAAAACCTTCGCGCAGCTGGTTGATGGCGTCGATCAGCTTTTGGTTGGAAGCGTAAACGGCAATGCGGAAACCGGTAGGGTAGGCATCGTTGGTGGACTGGCATTTGTTGAGGTGATCGTTAGGGTTCAGGTATTGGTATTCGCCTTTCTGATGACCCATCAGTTCCAGGCCGATATTCGCCAGCACTTCGTTGGTGTTCATGTTCAGCGAAGTCCCTGCACCGCCCTGGAACACGTCTACCGGGAACTGATCCATACATTTGCCTTTATCCAGTACTTCATCACAGGCCTGGATGATGACATCGGCGATTTTGCGTGGGATGGTTTTTAGTTCTTTGTTCGCCAGCGCAGCGGCTTTTTTTACCATCACCATGCCACGAACAAACTCGGGCACATCGCTAATTTTGCTATTGCTGATATAAAAGTTTTCAATCGCACGCAGAGTGTGAACACCGTAATAGGCTTCTGCGGGGACTTCACGTGTTCCTAACAGGTCTTCTTCGATACGAATGTTATTTGACATGAGAACCTTCTTTATATTGCTGCCGAATTAATTAATTGTCAGGTAACCAAATTATGTTGCCGAAGGCTTCAGGCGTGAAACGATTAACCACAGTGCCCGTTGCTGCCCAGATCATATGCTGGTTAGTAATAAATGACTGAATCCAGATCACCTTCTTAGCCTTCTAAAATCACGTGTTTTCCGTTCTGTGATCTCATTCACGTTTACTAACTTTAGCAATAAAAAAGGGCCTTTGGTTGAAATGACCATCGGCTGACCCCATTGTATTCAGGTCGGCCGTTTACCGGCCCCTTTTTCGCGTCGTCGCCTCCGTGCGGCGGCGTAGATCTACCAGAGGAGAACCAGGTGCGCTGGTTACCGTTACTGCTGATATTTCTGTTGGCATACATAGAAATATCTCTATTTATCAAAGTCGCCGCCGTCATGGGCGTGGCGATCACCCTGTTGCTGGTGGTGTTCACTTCCTGCGTTGGTATTTCGCTGGTGCGTAATCAGGGCATGAAAACCTTCATGCAGATGCAACAGAAGCTGGCCGCGGGTGAAAGCCCAGCGGCGGAAATGGTAAAGAGCGTTTCACTGGTGTTGGCGGGCTTCCTGCTGCTGGTGCCGGGGTTCTTTACCGACTTCCTGGGTCTGTTGCTACTGCTGCCGCCGGTGCAGAAGTCGCTGACGCTGAAGCTGATGCCGCATCTTTCGGTCTATCGTCCTGGCGGTTGGGGACCGGGCGGGGATGCTGCCAACGGCAATACTTTTGACGGCGAGTTTCAACGTAAGAACGACGATCGTTACACGTTGGATCACCAGCCTGACGATCACGACAAACCTAACGATCGATAAAAAAACGCGGCCCAGGCCGCGTTTTTTGCATCCGTAGCCCAGTATGGCCATCAAAAGCGAAAATTTTTTTGTCTGGCCCCTTGAAGGGGGATGGAATGCCCCCATTTCAAATCCCACGAGGCCGGTAATAACAATCCGGTGACAACCCTAAATCTGATAGAGACCTTCTTACAGGAGAGCGTTCAATGAGTATTCGTCCATTGCATGACCGCGTTATCGTCAAGCGCAAAGAAGTTGAATCAAAATCTGCTGGCGGCATCGTTCTGACTGGCTCTGCAGCGGGTAAATCTACTCGTGGTGAAGTAGTAGCCGTTGGTAAAGGACGTGTTCTGGAAAGCGGCAGCATCCAGCCGCTGGATGTGAAAGTTGGCGATATCGTGATTTTCAACGACGGTTACGGCGTGAAAGCAGAGAAGATCGACAATGAAGAAGTGTTGATCATGTCCGAAAGCGACATTCTGGCAATTGTTGAAGCGTAATAACGCTTTATCTTCTGAACTGAACGAGTTGAAGGGAAATACCAATGGCAGCTAAAGACGTAAAATTCGGCAATGACGCTCGCGTGAAAATGCTCCGCGGCGTGAATGTTCTCGCTGATGCAGTAAAAGTGACCCTGGGCCCGAAAGGCCGTAACGTAGTGCTGGATAAATCCTTCGGCGCTCCTACCATCACTAAAGATGGCGTATCTGTTGCTCGTGAGATCGAACTGGAAGACAAGTTCGAAAACATGGGCGCGCAGATGGTGAAAGAAGTTGCCTCTAAAGCGAACGACGCTGCGGGCGACGGTACCACCACTGCAACCGTATTGGCTCAATCCATCATCACCGAAGGCCTGAAAGCAGTGGCTGCCGGCATGAACCCGATGGATCTGAAGCGCGGTATCGACAAAGCGGTTATCGCCGCTGTTGAAGAGCTGAAAAAACTGTCCGTACCTTGCTCTGACTCCAAAGCCATCGCTCAGGTAGGCACCATCTCTGCAAACTCCGACGAAACCGTCGGTAAACTGATTGCAGAAGCGATGGAAAAAGTGGGCAAAGAAGGCGTTATCACCGTTGAAGAAGGCACTGGCCTGCAAGACGAGCTGGATGTTGTTGAAGGGATGCAGTTCGACCGTGGTTACCTGTCTCCGTACTTCATCAACAAACCAGAAACCGGCTCTATCGAACTGGAAAGCCCGTTCATCCTGCTGGCTGACAAAAAAATCTCCAACATCCGTGAAATGCTGCCAGTACTGGAAGCCGTGGCGAAAGCCGGCAAACCACTGCTGATCATTGCTGAAGATGTTGAAGGCGAAGCGCTGGCTACCCTGGTGGTTAACACCATGCGCGGCATCGTGAAAGTGGCTGCGGTTAAAGCACCTGGTTTCGGTGACCGTCGTAAAGCCATGCTGCAGGACATCGCTACCCTGACTGGCGGTACCGTAATCTCTGAAGAGATCGGTCTGGAGCTGGAAAAAACTACCCTGGAAGATCTGGGTACGGCTAAACGCATCGTGATCAACAAAGACACCACTATCATCATCGATGGTAATGGTGAAGAACCTGCGATTCAGGGCCGTGTGTCCCAGATTCGTCAGCAGATCGAAGAAGCAACTTCTGATTACGACCGTGAAAAACTGCAAGAGCGCGTAGCAAAACTGGCTGGCGGCGTTGCGGTAATCAAAGTCGGTGCAGCTACCGAAGTTGAAATGAAAGAGAAGAAAGCTCGCGTTGAAGATGCTCTGCACGCAACCCGTGCTGCAGTAGAAGAAGGCGTGGTTGCTGGTGGTGGTGTTGCACTGATTCGTGCAGCGTCCAAACTGGGTGAACTGCGTGGCGTGAACGAAGATCAGAACGTGGGTATCAAAGTTGCGCTGCGCGCAATGGAGTCCCCACTGCGTCAGATCGTTCTGAACTGCGGCGAAGAGCCATCTGTTGTTGCTAACACCGTGAAAGCGGGCGAAGGTAACTACGGTTACAACGCAGCAACTGAAGAATACGGCGACATGATCGCGATGGGTATCCTGGATCCAACCAAAGTAACCCGTTCTGCTCTGCAGTACGCGGCTTCTGTGGCTGGCCTGATGATCACCACCGAGTGCATGATCACCGACCTGCCAAAAGGCGACGCTCCTGATTTAGGCGGCGCTGGCGGTATGGGTGGCATGGGCGGCATGGGCGGCATGATGTAATCATCCCCCACACGTTTGTGTGCTGAAAACCCCGGTCAATTGGCCGCAATGCCGATCAGT
>NZ_MCGS01000046.1:0-57315 GCF_002607755.1 Serratia sp. BW106 | reverse complement strand
GCTCAACCGCAGCACGCGCAGCATCGGCCTGACGGAGGCCGGAAAAATCTATTATCATGCAGTCAAATTGGCTATTTTTTCTTGGTTAATTATCGCCATCCCCACCGACATGGCGTTTGGCATCAGTGTAACGGATTTTTAATTTGGCTTCAGGTCGCATGCCGTTTTCCCCGCGCTGGTCACAACGGCGTCAAATGTTTACAATATACCCGTCGTCTTTCAAGCTGCAGCGTTGTTGGCTGCATTCGCTCACCCCAGTTACTTACCTGAGTAAGCGCCTGGGGACTCCCGAACTTGCCGCCTAACTGCAACTTGAAAGCCATAAGTTATAAGCACCCTGCATGTCGCGTATCGCAACTTTCGCTCCGCACTGAGTAATGGCAAGTCAATGACCAAAAAACTACATATCAAAACCTGGGGCTGCCAGATGAATGAATATGATTCATCAAAAATGGCGGACTTACTGGGAAGCACGCACGGTTACCAATGGACCGACAACGCTGAAGAAGCCGACGTGCTGCTGCTGAATACCTGCTCGATCCGCGAGAAAGCGCAGGAAAAGGTTTTCGCCATGTTAGGGCGCTGGAAACTGCTGAAAGAAAAGAACCCGGCGTTGATTATCGGCGTGGGGGGCTGTGTGGCCTCGCAAGAAGGCGAACACATTCGCAGCCGTGCGCCCTGCGTCGACGTGGTGTTTGGGCCGCAAACCCTGCATCGCCTGCCGGAAATGCTCAACCACGTGCAGGGCACCCGCAGCCCAATCGTCGACATCAGCTTCCCTGAGATCGAAAAGTTCGACCGCCTGCCGGAACCCCGCGCTGAAGGCCCAACCGCCTTTGTCTCCATTATGGAAGGCTGCAACAAATACTGTACCTTCTGCGTGGTGCCTTACACTCGCGGTGAAGAAGTGAGCCGTCCAAGCGATGACGTGCTGTTCGAAGTCGCCCAACTGGCGGCGCAAGGCGTGCGTGAAGTCAACCTGCTTGGCCAGAACGTTAATGCCTATCGCGGTGCTACCTACGACGGCGACATCTGTTCATTTGCCGAACTGTTGCGCCTGGTGGCAGCCATCGACGGGATCGACCGTATCCGTTACACCACCAGTCATCCGATTGAATTCACCGACGATATCATCGCGGTGTATGAAGACACTCCGGAGTTGGTCAGTTTCCTGCATCTGCCGGTACAGAGCGGCTCAGACCGCATACTGACCATGATGAAGCGCGCGCACACCGCACTGGAATACAAAGCGATCATTCGCAAAATGCGCAAGGCGCGGCCGGACATCCAGCTCAGCTCTGATTTTATTATCGGCTTCCCAGGGGAAACCCAGGCCGACTTCGAACAGACCATGAACCTGATTGCCGAGATTAACTTCGACACCAGCTTCAGCTTTATCTACTCGTCGCGCCCTGGCACCCCGGCGGCCGATATGGTGGACGACGTCAGCGAAGACGAAAAGAAACAGCGCCTGTATATCCTGCAGGATCGCATCAACCAGCAGGTGCTGCAGTTCAGTCGCCGGATGCTCGGCACCGTACAGCGCATTCTGGTGGAAGGCACCTCACGTAAAAGCGTGATGGAGCTGGCGGGCCGTACCGCCTGTAACCGCATGGTCAACTTTGAAGGCACGCCGGATATGATCGGCCAGTTCGTTGATGTGGAAATCACCGAAATCTTGACCAATTCACTGCGTGGCGCAGTGGTGCGTACCGAACAGCAGATGGACCTGCGCGTACATGAATCCCCGCAGTCGGTGATTGCCCGTACCCGCAAAGAGAATGCGCTGGGTGTCGGCATTTACCAACCCTGACGCAGTTTCCTCCTGGCGCTAAACGTGGCGGCCGCGCTTCCCGCCGCCACGATAACGGTTATCCTTATTATTTCTCTGTCGGGCCATACGCCCGGCAATTTTTCTTTTTTTTATTTTTTTGATGATTAAAGAGGCGACATAGCATGCAACTCCCACACTGCCCGAAGTGCAATTCCGAATACACCTATCAGGACAACAACCTGTTTATCTGCCCTGAGTGCGCCCATGAGTGGAGCGACAGCGCCCCGGCAGAAGACAACGATGCCCTGATTGTCAAAGATGCCAACGGCAACCTGCTGGCCGACGGCGACGCCGTGACCGTAGTGAAAGATCTGAAGGTCAAAGGCAGCTCTTCGATGCTGAAAATTGGCACCAAGGTGAAGAACATCCGTCTGGTGGAAGGCGACCACAACATCGACTGCAAGATCGATGGCTTTGGCCAAATGAAGCTGAAATCCGAGTTCGTGAAAAAGAACTGATCCCCGGCCCCTATTCTCAAGTCAGTACGCGGCTGTTTTGGCCGCGTTTTTCCTCTGCCGCCCCTTGAATTACACCGTCGGCGCACAGATAGATCATGGGTAAACTTGCGCCCGTGCTTCGCACCATGAATAATTCAAGGTAGAGAACCTCAGGGCTTGCCCTGAATGCGCGTACCGAAAATCAACCAGGCCCGATATGAGCCTTGAGGAATAGTTTGAACGTCGCAACACAAGAAATTTTGTTAGAGCCGGCAGACAATCAGCGATTGCTCAGCCTGTGCGGCCCGTTTGATGACAATATCAAACAACTCGAACGCCGGTTGGGCATTGAGATCAACCGTCGTGACAATCGTTTTAAGCTGGTTGGCAAGAACCTGTGCGTGGTAGCCGCCGCCGATATTCTGCGCCACCTGTATGTGGACACTTCCCCCATTCGCGGCGTGATCCCGGATATCGATCCGGAACAGATCCATCTGGCGATCAAAGAAAGCCGGGTGCAGGAACAGGTTGCCGACAGCGTGCCGGATTACGGCAAAGCGGTCACCATCAAAACCAAACGCGGCATGGTGAAACCACGGACGCCAAACCAGGCGCAGTACATCGCCCATATTCTCGACCATGACATTACCTTCGGCATTGGCCCGGCCGGTACCGGCAAGACCTACCTGGCGGTTGCCGCTGCGGTAGACGCGCTGGAACGCCAGGACGTACGGCGCATTATGCTGACCCGCCCAGCGGTCGAAGCCGGTGAAAAACTGGGCTTCCTGCCGGGGGATCTGAGCCAGAAGGTCGATCCTTACCTGCGCCCGCTGTACGACGCCCTGTTTGAAATGCTGGGCTTCGAGCGCGTGGAGAAGTTGATTGAACGTAACGTGATTGAAGTTGCGCCGCTGGCCTATATGCGCGGTCGCACCCTGAACGACGCGTTTATCATCCTTGATGAGAGCCAGAACACCACCATCGAACAGATGAAAATGTTCCTGACGCGCATCGGCTTTAACTCAAAGGCGGTGATTACCGGTGACGTGACGCAGATAGACCTGCCGCGCAACCAAAAATCCGGCCTGCGTCACGCGATAGAAGTGCTATCGGACGTCGAAGAACTGAGCTTCAACTTCTTCCATAGCGAAGACGTGGTGCGTCATCCGGTGGTCGCCCGCGTGGTAATCGCCTATGAAGCCTGGGAAGCCGCCGAACAAAAGCGCAAAGATGCGATTGCAGAACAACGTCAACGTGAGGCGACCCTCGCCTCCGAGCAGGAGACACGATGAGTCAGGTGATTTTGGATCTGCAGCTGGCCTGTGCAGACAACAGCGGCTTGCCGGACGAAGCCACCTTCCAGCACTGGCTGGAAGGCGTGCTGCCGCAGTTTCAGGAAGAGGCCGAGGTGACCATTCGCCTGGTGGACGAGGCCGAAAGCAATGAACTGAACCTGACCTATCGTGGCATGGACAAACCGACCAACGTGCTGTCATTCCCCTTCGAAGCCCCTCCGGGCATCGAGCTGCCGCTGCTGGGCGATTTGATCATCTGTCGGCAGGTGGTTGAGCGTGAAGCCGTTGAGCAAGACAAGGCGCTGGAGGCCCACTGGGCGCATATGGTTGTTCACGGCAGCCTTCATCTGCTAGGGTATGACCACATCGAAGACGATGAAGCCGAAGAAATGGAGTCTTTGGAAACCGAAATCATGCACGGACTGGGTTACCCGGACCCGTACCTGGCGGAAAAAGACCCCCTCTGACGTCAGTTGATTTCCCCACAGCCCCTGTATGGGGCTGTCGCTGACTCCCCTAACTCTGACATGAGTGATATTAACTAAAACGCCATGAGCGACGACCATTCACAAAGCAATGACAGCCCCAGTCCCAAGAAGGGGTTCTTTACTCTTATCCTTAACCAGCTGTTCCACGGCGAACCTAAAAACCGTGGCGATCTGGTAGAGCTGATCCGTGATTCCGAGCAAAACGACCTGATCGATCCCGATACCCGAGACATGCTGGAAGGCGTGATGGATATCGCCGAACAGCGCGTGCGCGACATCATGATCCCGCGCTCCCAGATGGTGACGCTCAAGCGTAACCAAACGCTGGAAGAGTGCCTGGACGTGATTATCGAATCCGCCCACTCGCGCTTCCCGGTGATCAGCGAAGATAAAGATCACATCGAAGGCATCCTGATGGCCAAGGATCTGCTGCCGTTTATGCGCGCAGAAACCGAGGAGTTCAGCATCGACAAGGTGCTGCGTACCGCAGTGGTGGTGCCGGAAAGCAAGCGGGTCGATCGGATGCTGAAGGAGTTCCGCTCCCAGCGTTATCACATGGCGATTGTCATTGACGAATTCGGCGGTGTGTCCGGCCTGGTCACCATCGAAGACATTCTGGAACTGATTGTCGGCGAAATTGAAGATGAGTATGACGACGAGGACGATGTGGATATCCGCCAGCTCAGCCGTCATATGTATACCGTGCGCGCGCTGGCACCGATTGAAGACTTCAACGAAGCCTTCGGTACCCACTTCAGCGATGACGAGGTCGACACCATCGGTGGCCTGGTCATGCAAGCCTTCGGTCACCTGCCAGCACGGGGGGAAACCATTGAAATCGAAGGTTACTTATTTAAAGTTGCGATGGCCGACAGTCGACGTATCATCCAGGTTCATGTAAAAATTCCGGACGATTCTCCGCAACCGAAACTGGAAGAATAAATCGAACATGGCTAAAGCCTCTTACCTTGATCGCCAGTGGGTTCGCGCCCTGCTGGCGCTGTTGACTGGTGCCAGCGGCACGCTGGCGTTTTCTCCTTACGATATCTGGCCAGCGGCCATTGTCTCCCTGTTCGGCCTGTTGGCAGTTACCCTCAATCGCACCACCAAACAGTCTGCTCTGCTCGGCTTCTGCTGGGGTTTCGGCCTGTTCGGTACCGGGATCAACTGGGTTTACGTCAGCATTGCCGACTTCGGCGGCATGCCGTTCTCCGTCAATATTTTCCTGGTGGCGCTGCTCGCCGCCTATCTGTCGCTGTATACCGGGCTGTTCGCCGGCTTGCTGGCACGCCTTTGGCCAACCACCAGTTGGTACCGTCTGGCGATTGCCGCACCGGTGCTGTGGCAGGTCACTGAGTTTCTGCGCGGCTGGGTGCTGACCGGTTTCCCTTGGTTGCAGTTCGGCTACAGCCAGCTCAACGGCCCGCTGAAAGGCGTGGCGCCGCTGCTGGGAGTAGATACCATCACCTTTATGCTGATGGCGATCGCCGGGCTGCTGGTATATGCCATCAATCAACGCCGCATCACGCCGGCGGTGGTAGCTGTCGCCCTGTTGCTGTTACCGTGGCCGCTGCGCCAGTTGCACTGGTATACCCCACAGCCGGACAAGGCGGTCAACGTCGCCATGGTGCAGGGCAATATCGCTCAGTCGATGAAGTGGGATCCCAAAGCGCTGGTCAGTACGCTGCAAACCTATCTGGATGAAACCCGTCCTTATATGGGCAAAGCGCCGATCATCATTTGGCCGGAATCTGCCATCCCGGATTACGAAGCCAGCCAGAACGGTTTCCTGACCATGATGGACGACCTGATGCGAGCCAAAAACAGCAGTCTGATCACCGGCATTGTTGACGTCCGCGCCACCCCACAGGGCCAGCAAATTTACAACAGTGCCATCGTGCTGGGTGAACCGACGCCGTACACTTATCCGGCCAAAGACCGCTATAACAAGCACCATCTGGTGCCGTTCGGCGAGTTTGTGCCGATGGAAACGCTGCTGCGGCCACTGGCCCCCTTCTTCGACCTGCCGATGTCCTCATTCAGCCGCGGCGATTACGTCCAGCCACAGCTCAGCGTGAAGGGCTATAACCTGACGGCGGCGATTTGTTATGAAATTGTCCTCGGCCAGCAGGTGCGCGATAACTTCCGCCCGGACACCAACTTCCTGCTGACCATCTCCAACGATGCCTGGTTTGGCCATTCCATCGGCCCGTGGCAGCACTTCCAGATGGCGCGCATGCGTGCACTGGAGTTGGGCAGACCCCTGTTGCGCAGCACCAACAACGGCGTGACTGCCGCTGTCGATGCCAATGGTGAAGTGATTGCAGAGATCCCTCAGTTCACTCGCAAGGTGCTGGAGGTGAAAATGACCCCAACCACCGGCATTACCCCTTATGCCCGCTTTGGCGCCACGCCATTGTGGATCATCACCCTGCTGCTCGGCGGTCTGGCGCTGGTCCTCGGCCTGCGTCGTAAATAATCCCCCGGGGCGTTGCCATCCGCGCGCCCCGCTGTTTCCCCCACCGGTCCAAAATCATTGCCAAATCAATGCTTCTGGCACACTCCTTGCTTTAATTACTCCGTGATTTAGAACCGATTTACTTTTGCTGACGTTTCGTCGCATCCGTGCACAACCTGAGAGCATCACTGGCACCATAAGGGTGCATTGATATTTTGTTGCATTAATTTGGTGCGCGTGGCGTCTCAAAAAATGAAACATTTTAGTTTCAATCTGTTCACAATCGGCTATTTTCTAACGGTTATCTGTTCTAGGACTATCTTTATACTTGAGCAATAAATCTCCATTTAGAATCTGATGCTCTTTGAATTTGAGCTACCACAACAGCAAAGGAGTTGGACCATGCAAATGCGTAAATTGGCGTTATCGTTACTGCTGATCGGTATGGCGGCTAACGTAGCCCATGCGGAAGAACTGACCGGTACGCTGAAGAAAATCAAAGACAACGGAGTGATCGTTGTCGGCCACCGCGAATCGTCAGTGCCGTTCTCCTACTACGACAACCAGCAGAAAGTTGTGGGTTACTCCCAGGACTACTCCAACCAAATCGTTGAAGCGGTTAAGAAAAAACTGAACGCTCCGGATCTGCAGGTCAAAATGCTGCCGATCACCTCGCAGAACCGTATTCCACTGCTGCAAAACGGCACCTTTGACTTCGAGTGCGGCTCGACCACCAACAACCTTGAACGCCAGAAACAGGCCGCCTTCTCTGACACCATCTTCGTGGTCGGTACCCGTCTGCTGGTGAAAAAAGGGTCTGACATCAAAGATTTCAAAGATCTGGCCGGTAAAGCCGTGGTGGTGACATCCGGTACTACCTCAGAAGTACTGCTGAATAAACTGAACGACAGCAACAAAATGAACATGCGCATCATCAGCGCCAAAGACCACGGTGATTCATTCCGCACCCTGGAAAGCGGCCGCGCCGTCGCCTTTATGATGGATGACGCTCTGCTGGCGGGTGAACGCGCGAAAGCGAAGAAACCGGACCAATGGGAAATCATCGCCACGCCACAGTCGAAAGAAGCCTACGGCTGTATGCTGCGTAAAGACGATCCTGAGTTCAAAAAACTGGTCGATGACACCATCGCTCAGGCTCAGACTTCAGGTGAAGCGGCCAAATGGTTTGATAAGTGGTTCAAACAGCCTATCCCACCGAAGAACCTCAACATGAACTTCGAACTGTCAGACGATATGAAGCAACTGTTCAAAGAGCCTAACGACAAAGCACTGAACTAATAAAACAGGCGCCAGGCCAACCTGGCTCTGTTGATGACTGGGACAGACAGGCATGCGGGAGGTCGTTCCCCTCCCGCATTTTCCCCATAACGCACCACCGATGCCCGCACAGATAAGTCAGCCCGACTGGCCGCGGTGCCATTGGCGCTGAATAGTCATCAATCTTTAGGCGCTCTGCGCCCGCTTAACGGAGTTTGTTATGTCAATAGATTGGAACTGGGGTATCTTCCTGCAGCAGGCCCCGTTTGGGAATACCACCTACCTCGGCTGGATTTGGTCCGGCTTTCAGGTCACGGTGGCCCTCTCCGTCTGTGCATGGATTATCGCTTTCTTTGTCGGTTCGCTATTCGGTATTTTGCGTACCGTACCTAACCGCTTTCTTTCCACCCTCGGTACCTGTTACGTCGAACTTTTCCGTAACGTGCCGCTGATCGTGCAATTCTTTACCTGGTATCTGGTGATCCCTGAATTGCTGCCGGTGAATATCGGCATGTGGTTCAAAACCGAACTCGATCCTAACGTGCAGTTCTTCGTTTCTTCGATGCTGTGCCTCGGGCTGTTCACCGCTGCTCGCGTGTGCGAACAGGTACGTGCTGCCATTCAGTCACTGCCACGCGGTCAGAGAGCCGCCGGACTGGCCATGGGCCTGACGCTGCCGCAAACCTATCGCTACGTGCTGTTGCCGAACGCCTACCGGGTGATTGTGCCGCCGATGACCTCGGAAATGCTTAACCTGGTGAAAAACTCCGCCATCGCTTCCACCATCGGACTGGTCGACATGGCTGCCCAGGCCGGTAAATTGCTGGATTACTCGGCGCACGCCTATGAATCCTTTACCGCGATTACGCTGGCTTATATCGCCATCAACGCCGTGATCATGCTGTTTATGCGGCTGGTAGAGAGAAAAGTGCAGTTGCCCGGCAATATGGGGAGTAAATAATGTACGAATTTGACTGGGCATCGATTGTCCCAAGCTTCCCTTATCTGCTGCAGGGTCTGTTCATCACGCTGAAGATCACCGTGACCGCCATCGTCTTCGGTATCCTTTGGGGCACCATTTTGGCGGTAATGCGTTTGTCGCCGATCAAGCCAATCAGCTGGTTCGCCGCCCTGTACGTCAACCTGTTCCGCTCAGTGCCGCTGGTGATGGTACTGCTGTGGTTTTATCTGGTGGTTCCAAGCTTATTACAACAAGTTCTGGGGCTGTCGCCGAAAACTGATATTCGCCTGATCTCGGCTATGGTAGCCTTTTCCCTGTTTGAAGCGGCCTATTACTCGGAAATTATCCGTGCCGGTATTATCAGCATCTCGCGCGGCCAGTCTTCCGCCGCACTGGCTCTGGGCATGACCCACTGGCAGTCAATGAAGCTGGTTATTTTGCCGCAGGCATTCCGCGCCATGGTGCCACTGCTGCTGACCCAGGGCATCGTACTGTTCCAGGATACCTCGCTGGTGTACGTACTGAGCCTGGCTGACTTCTTCCGTACCGCCTCAACCATCGGCGAGCGCGACGGCACCCAGGTTGAAATGATCCTGTTCGCCGGCTTTGTCTATTTTGTTATCAGTCTCGCCGCCTCGGCGCTGGTAAGCTATTTGAAGAAAAGGACTGTTTGATGATATCCCTGAAAAATGTTTCTAAGTGGTACGGTCACTTTCAGGTTCTGACCGATTGCACCACCGAAGTCAAAAAAGGCGAAGTGGTGGTAGTCTGCGGTCCTTCAGGCTCGGGCAAATCTACCCTGATCAAAACCGTCAACGGCCTGGAGCCAATCCAGCAGGGCGATATCCAGGTGAACGGGACGCCGGTCAACAACAAGAAAACCAACCTGGCGCAGCTGCGTTCCAAGGTCGGCATGGTGTTCCAGCACTTTGAGCTGTTCCCGCACCTGTCGATCATCGACAACCTGACGCTGGCACAGGTAAAAGTGCTCAAGCGTGATAAAGCCGCTTCCCGCGAGAAAGGCCTGAAGTTGCTGGAGCGCGTCGGCCTGACCGCCCACGCCAACAAGTTCCCTGGGCAGCTTTCCGGTGGTCAGCAGCAGCGTGTGGCTATCGCCCGTGCGCTGTGTATGGATCCCATCGCCATGCTGTTCGATGAACCGACCTCGGCACTCGATCCGGAAATGATCAACGAAGTGCTCGACGTGATGGTCGAACTGGCGAACGAAGGCATGACCATGATGGTGGTGACCCACGAAATGGGCTTTGCCCGCAAGGTGGCCAACCGGGTGATCTTTATGGATGAAGGCAAAATTGTCGAAGACCGCAATAAAGACGACTTCTTCAACAACCCTGAGTCTGAGCGCGCCAAAGACTTCCTGGCAAAAATCCTGCACTGATTTATCTGATGCGCTCGTGCCCGTTATTAGGGAGAGCGTGCCGAAGGGGTCGTAGCAGCTTTAGCTGCCGGAGCGCCCCTCGGTGCGCTAGGCCCGGGTATCTCAGGTAAAAAAACAACACTTGCCTCAATATGCATGCGCTCCATTCGGGGCGCATCTCCCCCTTCCCGGCACTAAAAGCGCTTGTTTCTCCCTGGTTTTGATCCGATGCTCGCAGCATAACTACAAGGAGATACATATGCCACGCCCTATCATTATCGATTGCGATCCCGGCCTCGACGACGCCATTGCCCTCGCCATGGCACTGAGCTCAGCGGAACTGGACGTTAAAGCCATCACCACCTCTGCCGGCAACCAGACGCCGGAGAAAACCCTGCATAACGCGCTCGGCCTGCTGACGCTGATGAAGCGTGAAGACATCCCTGTCGCGGCCGGTGCCGCCGCCCCACTGATGCGTGAGCTGGTGATTGCCGACTACGTCCACGGCAAAACCGGCATGGGCAATACCCACCTGCCGACGCCCACCATCAAGCCGGTCGGGCAAAGCGCCGTCGAGCTGATCGCCAGCCTACTGCGCAGCAGCCCGGAACCGATCACCCTGGTGGTCACCGGCCCGATGACCAATATCGCCCTGCTGCTGGCCCAGCACCCCGAACTGAAAGGCAACATCGAGCGCATCGTCTTTATGGGCGGTGGCATGAACGCCGGTAATACCACCCCGGTGGCGGAATTTAATATTTTTGTCGATCCCGAAGCCGCCGAGATGGTACTGAAGTCCGGCGTGCCCTTGACCATGGCCGGGTTGAACGTCACCCACCAGGCTCTGGTGCTACCACAAGATATCGAACGTATCCGCCAAATTGACAACCCGGTGGCACAGGCGGTGGCCGAAATGCTCGACTTCTACCTGCCGCTGTATCTCAGCCACCCACGTGGGTTACCGGGTGCCGCAATGCACGACCCCTGCACCATCGCCTGGCTGCTGGCCCCTCAGTTGTTTAGCAGTATCGAACGCTGGGTCGGGGTGGAAACCAAAGGGGAATACACCCAGGGCATGACGGTAGTAGATGTATTCCAGCAAACCGGCAAAGCGGCCAACGTGGAAGTGCTGACCGCTATCGATCGTGAAGGGTTTATCAGCCTGCTGGCTGAACGCGTTGCGCGTTACTGACCCACTGGGGCGCAAGATGCGCCCTAATGTTCAATTTTTTTGATTTAACTGAGCGAATTTTTACGCTATCACTGATCCCGGCTTGCCTCTAAGATGCTGTTAAACGCACAGCATTGCTGACGCCCTTAGAACAAGCCTGGAGATAACCGCATGAGTCGTATACTGGTCCTGAAATCAAGTATTCTGGGCGATTACTCCCAGTCTGGAAAATTGGTCGATTTTTTTGTTCAACAGTGGCAAGAAGCGCACCCAAGTGACACCTTTACCTTCCGCGATTTGGCCAACCCCACTCTGCCAGAACTGAACGGTGAAGTGATCGGCGGTTTTAGTGCCGGGGATAAACCCTTAACCCCCTATCAGCAACAGACGCTGGCACTTTCCGATGAGCTGATTGCCGAACTGAAATCGCATGACACCCTGATCATCAGCGCACCGATGTACAACTTTAACATCCCGACCCAGTTGAAAATTTACTTCGACCTGATAGCACGCGCCGGCCAAACTTTCCGTTATACCTCTGAAGGATCCGAAGGCCTGGTCACCGGCAAGAAAGCGATCGTAATCTCCAGCCGTGGCGGTATCCACGCCGAGACGCCAACCGACCTGATCACGCCTTATCTGAAGCTGTTCTTGGGCTTTATCGGTATTACGGACGTGGAATTCGTGCTGGCGGAAGGGTTTGCTTACGGGCCGGAAGCGGCAGAAAAAGCGGCACAGGACAGCCGTATCGCGGTGGCACAGAAAGTCCCTGCAACCGTATACACCGCCCTCACAAGCGAGCCTGAACGGGCAACGGCCCCGACTGGCGGCGGTTTTCTCAGTAACCTGATGAAAAAGCTTTTCGGTTAATGACGATCTCCCTGCCCCGGCCCTTTCCACTCAGGAGAAGGCCAGGGTGCGGAGAACTTAAGGTTCGAAAGGCCGACGCTGAAACTGGTCGTGGCCGCATTTCGGACACAGCGGCAGCACTTCCGGCGTGTAAAACGCCATATGATGGTGGCACTGCTCGCACACCAGATTCCCCAGCCCAACCACTTCACCGCTGTGGTAAACGCCATGATGGCTGACGTCCTTGAACACTTCGCGCCATTCCAACTGGGTTTTGTCGGTAATGTCCGCCAGTTCCTGCCACAGGCTCTCTTTAATCACCCGCATAAAAACACTGTCGGTAAATTCTTCCCGGCTTTCCTGATAACTGCGAGCGAATTCTTCCAGATCGCGCCGTACCGCCAGGGTCACCAGCTCCACTTCATCGCGCGTCAGCTCACCCGCTTCGTTCAGCCGTTTTTCAGCGCTCGCGACCAGCGAGTCAATATCACGTTCGCCATTTTTCAAGCGTTCGGTCAGAGATGCCACCAATTCGCGGTAGTACTGAGCAACCTTGTTCATAATCTCTCCTCGATGAACTTACGTGACGGGACTTACCTCTTCAAACTATCCCTTATCATTTTAGCCGTAAATTGCTGATGTCACTTGGCAAGGCACGGGATCCTCAAGATGTGAGTCATATCATGGCGGGGATTTTTTAAATACGTCGAGTCGGGCGCTTGGTGTTGTTGCCGGGAGGTCTTATCAGCTATGCTATGCGGATCTATAAGTACTCAACAGAATGCTACGGATGTAGCTGTTTTACACCTACAGGACCACCAGCCGCCATGCAAGAGCAATACCGTCCAGAAGACATAGAATCGA
The DNA here is from genome assembly GCF_002607755.1 of Serratia sp. BW106. Lineage (NCBI taxonomy): Bacteria > Pseudomonadati > Pseudomonadota > Gammaproteobacteria > Enterobacterales > Yersiniaceae > Serratia > Serratia sp. BW106. Next base: position 44,302 of record NZ_MCGS01000046.1, on the reverse strand, counting down.
ACGTACAGCTTCACTGGCAAGAGAAGCAGACTTTCAAGGTTACCGAAGATGCGAGCAAGGAAAAGTATTACTGCCTATCCATGCTGCCATACCCATCAGGCCGTCTGCACATGGGACACGTTCGTAACTACACTATCGGCGACGTGATCTCGCGCTATCAGCGCATGCTAGGCAAAAACGTACTACAGCCGATCGGCTGGGATGCGTTCGGCCTGCCGGCGGAAGGCGCTGCGGTCAAGAACAACACCGCACCGGCCCCGTGGACCTACGACAACATCGAATACATGAAGAACCAGCTAAAACTGCTGGGCTTCGGCTATGACTGGGATCGCGAGATCGCTACCTGCGATCCGGATTACTACCGTTGGGAACAGTGGTTCTTCACCAAGCTGTACGAAAAAGGCATGGTCTACAAGAAGACTTCTGCGGTGAACTGGTGCCCACACGATCTGACCGTGCTGGCCAACGAACAGGTTATCGACGGCTGCTGCTGGCGCTGTGACACCAAGGTAGAGCGTAAAGAGATCCCACAGTGGTTTATCAAAATCACCGCTTACGCCGACCAACTGCTGAACGATCTGGATACGCTGGAAAGCTGGCCAGAGCAGGTGAAAACCATGCAGCGTAACTGGATTGGCCGTTCCGAAGGGGTGGATATCACCTTTGATGTAGCGGGCAGCGAAGAGAAACTGACCGTTTACACCACCCGTCCAGACACCTTTATGGGTGCCACCTATGTCGCCGTCGCTGCGGGTCACCCGTTGGCGCAGCAAGGCGCGGTGAACAACCCGGCGCTGGCTGAATTTATCGAAGAATGCCGCAACACCAAAGTGGCCGAAGCCGAAATGGCGACGATGGAGAAGAAAGGCATGCCGACCGGCCTGTTCGCCATCCATCCGCTGTCCGGTGAGCAAGTGCCGATTTGGGTCGCCAACTTCGTGCTGATGGAATACGGCACCGGCGCGGTCATGGCGGTTCCGGCTCACGACCAACGTGACTGGGAGTTCGCCACCAAATACGGTTTGCCGATCACGCCGGTCGTACTCACACTCGACGGCAGCCAACCGGATGTCCTGGCCGAAGCGATGACCGAGAAAGGCGCGCTGTTCAATTCCGGCGAGTTTGACGGCCTGGATCACCAGGCCGGTTTCAACGCCATTGCCGACAAACTGGTCGCCAAAGGCGTCGGCCAGCGCAAGGTTAACTACCGTCTGCGTGACTGGGGTGTTTCTCGCCAACGTTACTGGGGTGCACCAATCCCCATGGTCACGCTGGAAGACGGCACCGTAATGCCAACCCCGGAAGACCAACTGCCGGTGATCCTGCCGGAAGACGTGGTGATGGACGGTATTACCAGCCCAATCAAGGCCGATCCCGAGTGGGCGAAAACCACCGTTAACGGCCAGCCGGCGCTACGTGAAACCGACACCTTCGACACCTTTATGGAGTCTTCCTGGTACTACGCGCGCTACACCTGCCCGCAGTACGACGAGGGCATGCTGGATCCAGCCGCCGCCAACTACTGGCTGCCGGTGGATCAGTATGTCGGGGGTATCGAACACGCCATCATGCACCTGATGTACTTCCGCTTCTTCCACAAGCTGCTGCGTGACGCGGGCCTGGTCGATTCCGACGAGCCGGCAAAACGCCTGCTGTGTCAGGGCATGGTACTGGCAGACGCCTTCTATTACAGCGGCAACAGCGGCGAACGCGTCTGGGTTTCCCCAGTCGACGCCACCGTTGAGCGCGATGACAAAGGCCGCATTATCAAAGCCACCGATCCACAAGGTCGTGAACTGGTCTATGCTGGCATGAGCAAAATGTCGAAGTCGAAAAACAACGGCATCGACCCACAGGTGATGGTTGAGAAATACGGTGCAGACACCGTGCGTCTGTTCATGATGTTCGCCTCGCCGGCAGAAATGACGCTGGAATGGCAAGAGTCCGGCGTAGAAGGGGCAAACCGCTTCCTGAAACGCGTCTGGAAACTGGCCTACGAACACCTGGAGAAAGGGGCAGTGCAGCCGCTGAACGTAGCAACGCTGACCGAAGACCAGAAAGCACTGCGCCGCGATCTGCACAAAACCATCGCCAAAGTGACCGACGATATCGGCCGCCGTCAGACCTTCAACACCGCGATTGCCGCCGTGATGGAACTGATGAACAAGCTGGCCCGTGCACCGCAAGAAAGCGAGCAAGATCGCGCCCTGCTGCAGGAAGCGCTGCTGTCTGTGGTTCGCATGCTGTATCCGTTCACCCCGCACGTGTGCTTCTCACTGTGGCAGGCGTTGGGCGGTGAAGGCGATGTGGATACCGCAGCCTGGCCGCAAGCCGACGAGCAAGCCATGGTCGAAGACTCCAAGCTGGTGGTGGTACAGGTCAACGGCAAGGTTCGCGCTAAAATCACTGTGGCAGCCGATGCAACCGAAGAACAGGTGCGTGCGCGCGCCGCTGAGGAACATCTGGTCGCTAAATATCTGGACGGGGTTACGGTTCGTAAAGTGATCTATGTTCCGGGCAAATTGCTTAACCTGGTTGTGGGTTAACACAAGGAGGAATTGTGCGACAACGTATTCTGACGCTGTTGCTGGGGTTGGCGGTGCTGGTCACCGCCGGCTGCGGTTTTCACCTGCGTGGCACCACGCAGGTACCCTCGGAAATGAAAACGCTGATTCTGGACAGCTCAGACCCTTATGGTCCGCTGACCCGCTCGGTGCGTGAACAATTACGTCTGAGCGACGTGACCATTGTCAAAGATGCAAAACGTAAGGATCTCCCTTCCCTGCGCATCATTGGCGCCACTGAAAGCCAGGATACCGCCTCGATCTTCCAGGACGGTAAAACCGCTGAGTACCAGATGGTACTGTCGGTCCAGGCACAGGTGCTGATCCCGGGTCACGATCTGTATCCACTGAACGTGAAAGTGTTCCGTTCGTTCTTCGATAACCCGCTGACCGCACTGGCAAAAGATTCCGAACAGGACATTATTCGCCAGGAAATGCGTGACCAGGCCGCCCAGCAACTGGTGCGTAAACTGCTAACGGTACACGCAGCGGAAGAAGAAACTCAGCAAAAAGCTGCTGCCGCTGGTGAAAAAGCGGCAAGTCGCGTCGATCAATGATCCGTATTTACCCTGAACAACTTGCCGCGCAGCTCCGAGAGGGGCTGCGCGCTTGTTATTTATTGAGTGGCAATGAGCCGCTGCTGTTGCAGGAGAGTCAGGATCTGATCCGCCAAACGGCACAGCAACAGCAATTCACCGAGCACTACAGCATTTCGCTCGACGCCCATACCGACTGGGACGCCATTTTCAGCATCTGTCAGGCCATGAGCCTGTTCGCCAGCCGTCAGACGCTGCTGCTGATCTTCCCCGATAACGGACCGACCGCCCCGATCGGCGAACAGCTGATTAAGCTGGCCGCTCTGCTGCATGACGACATTTTACTGATGCTGCGTGGGCCACGCCTGACCAAAGCGCAGGAAAACAGCGCCTGGTTCAAAGCACTCAGCCCGCATGGCGCTTACGTAAGTTGCCAGACGCCGGAACAGGCCCAGTTACCCCGCTGGGTAGCGCAACGCGCCAAAGCCATGAAGCTGGAACTGGACGACGCGGCCAATCAACTGATGTGTTATTGCTACGAAGGCAACCTGCTGGCGCTGTCGCAGGCGTTGGAACGGTTGTCGCTGCTGCACCCGGACGGCAAGCTTACCCTGCCGCGCGTTGAACTGGCGGTCAATGACGCCGCGCACTTCACGCCATTCCACTGGCTGGACGCCCTGCTGGCGGGCAAAAGCAAGCGCGCCTGGCATATCCTGCAGCAGATGCAGCAGGAAGATGTCGAACCGGTGATCCTGCTGCGCACCCTGCAGCGTGAATTGCTGCAGTTACTGAACCTGCAACGGCGCATGGCGTCAGTGCCGCTGCGTACGCTGTTTGACCAGTACAAGGTCTGGCAAAACCGCCGTAACCTGGTCACCCAGGCATTACAACGGTTATCCGCTGCCCAGCTGCGGCAAGCGGTTCATCTGCTGGCGCAGATTGAAATTACCCTTAAGCAGGATTACGGCCAGTCGGTCTGGTCGGAACTGGAAACCCTGTCGATGCTGCTGTGCGGCAAACCTCTGGCCACGAGTTTTTCAGATGCCCACTAATCCGCAAGACACCACCGTCCTGCACGCCCTGTTTGGCGGCACCTTTGACCCGATCCATTACGGCCATCTGCGGCCGGTGGAAGCGCTGGCCGCCGAGGTTGGCCTGAACCGGGTCACACTGCTGCCCAACCACGTGCCGCCGCACCGCCCTCAGCCCGAGGCTAACGCTCAGCAACGGTTAAAGATGGTTGAACTGGCGATCGCCGGCAACCCGCTGTTTGCGGTTGACGATCGCGAACTGCACCGCACCACGCCGTCCTACACCATAGAGACGCTGGAAGCCATTCGTAAAGAACGTGGCGCTGCATTGCCGCTGGCGTTTATTATTGGCCAGGACTCGCTGTTGACGTTGCACAAGTGGCACCGCTGGCAATCGCTGCTGGAGACCTGTCACCTGCTGGTGCTGGCGCGCCCTGGCTACAACGACCGGATGGACACACCGGAACTGCAGCAGTGGCTGGAACAGCATCAGGTGACCGATGCTGCGCTGCTGAGCCTGCAACCACAGGGCTATATCTACCTGGCCGATACGCCGCAGCTGGAAATTTCAGCGACGGAAATCCGCCAGCGACGCCATCAGGGCCTCGACTGCGACGACCTGTTGCCGCGTTCGGTACAGCGCTATATCGAGTTACAGGGTTTATATCGCTAGCGAGAGCCGCATGATATACTGCGCCGCTATTTTTCAGGTATTCGCTGAAAACCCCGGAAACCTTAGCTGGCCGGGCAGTCACCAGCTGGCTTTCAGCGGCATCCTGCCGACTTATCATTGATTCAGGCCGCAAAACGGGCAGTTGCCCGCCGCAGTCGAATGAACAGAACACTCCCGAGGGGGAACCTTTGCAAGGTAAAGCGCTCCAAGATTTCGTCATCGATAAAATTGATGACCTGAAAGGCCAAGACATTATCGCTCTGGATGTACAGGGTAAATCCAGCATCACCGATTGCATGATCATCTGCACCGGTACTTCTACCCGTCACGTGATGTCGATCGCCAACCATCTGGTACAAGAATCCCGTTCTGCGGGCATGGAACTGTTTGGCATGAAAGGCCAGGAAGCTTCCGACTGGATAGTGGTTGACCTGGGCGAAGTGATCGTCCACGTAATGCAAGAAGAAAGCCGTCGTCTGTACGAGCTGGAAAAACTCTGGAGCTAAGCGGTGAAACTGCAACTGGTAGCGGTCGGCACTAAAATGCCAGACTGGGTGCAGACCGGCTTTATGGATTATCTGCATCGCTTTCCGAAAGATATGCCGTTTGAGCTGACCGAAATCCCGGCGGGCAAGCGCGGCAAGAATGCCGATATCAAACGCATTCTGGAAAAGGAAGGCGAACAGATGCTGGCGGCGGTAGGCAAAGGCAATCGCATTGTCACGCTGGATATCCCCGGTACGCCGTGGGAAACGCCGCAGTTAGCGCAGCAGCTCGAACGCTGGAAGCAGGACGGCCGCAACGTCAGCCTGCTGATTGGCGGCCCGGAAGGGCTGGCACCGGCGTGCAAGGCCGCAGCAGAACAAAGTTGGTCGCTCTCACCATTGACATTGCCGCATCCTTTAGTGCGCGTTCTGGTGGCTGAAAGCCTCTATCGCGCCTGGAGTATTACAACAAATCATCCTTACCACCGGGAATAACCGGTGGTAACCGTGACAGAGTGAAATAAAGCAGCGGGATGAAAATAGAACGTAACCCTTTTCGCGACTATACGGCTGAATCCGCCCTGTTTGTACGCCGCGCCCTGGTGGCGTTCTTTGTCATCCTGGTGCTGACCGGCACCCTCATCGCCAATCTGTATAACCTGCAAATCGTCCGCTTTGAGGATTACCGCACCCGTTCCAACGAAAACCGCATCAAACTGGTGCCGATCGCGCCCAGTCGCGGCATTATCTATGATCGCAACGGCACTCCGCTGGCGCTCAACCGCACCATTTACCAACTGGAGCTGATGCCGGAAAAGGTCGATGACCTGAAGGCCACGCTGCAGGCACTGCGTCCGGTGGTCGATCTGACCGACGAAGACATCACCAACTTCGAGAAAGAGCGCAAGCGCTCGCGCCGTTTCGTCTCCATTCCGGTGAAAACCGCCCTGAATGAAGTTCAGGTAGCACGGTTTGCGGTTAACCAGTTCCGCTTCCCCGGCGTCGAGGTCAAAGGCTACCAGCGTCGCTACTACCCGTATGGCTCCGCCCTGACCCACGTGATCGGCTACGTGTCGAAGATCAACGACCGCGATGTCGAACGCCTGGATAAAGAGAGCAAGCTGGCCAACTACGCCGCCACCCACGATATCGGCAAGCTGGGTATCGAACGTTATTACGAAGATACCCTGCACGGCAAAACCGGCTACGAAGAGGTTGAAGTCAACAACCGCGGCCGGGTGATCCGCCAACTGCATGAACAACCCCCGTCCGCCGGTCAGGACGTTTACCTGACGCTGGATCTCAACCTGCAACGCTATATCGAGCAGTTGCTGGTCGGCAGTCGCGCGGCAGTGGTGGTGAGCGATCCGCGCACCGGCGGCATTCTGGCGATGGTGTCCAACCCCAGCTATGATCCGAACCTGTTCGTCGATGGCATCTCCAGTAAAGACTATCAGGGGCTGCTCAACGATCCGAACCGGCCGTTGATTAACCGCGCCACGCAGGGGCTATACCCACCGGCCTCAACGGTGAAACCCTACATTTCCGTCTCGGCGCTCAGCGCCGGGGTGATCACCAAAAATACCACCCTGTTCGATCCCGGCTGGTGGCAATTGCCCGGCTCGGAAAAACGCTTCCGTGACTGGAAAAAGTGGGGCCATGGCCGCCTGAACGTCACCAAAGCCCTGGAAGAGTCAGCGGATACCTTCTTCTATCAGGTCGCCTACGATATGGGTATCGATCGCCTGTCGACCTGGCTGACCAAGTTCGGGTATGGCGAATATACCGGCATTGATCTGTCCGAAGAGCGTTCAGGCCTGATGCCGACCCGCGACTGGAAATTCAAGCGCTATAAAAAACCCTGGTATCAGGGCGACACCATTCCTGTGGGCATCGGCCAGGGCTACTGGACCGCAACACCGATCCAGATGGCCAAGGCACTGACCACACTGATTAACGACGGTAATGTCAAAACGCCGCACCTGCTGCAGAGCACCAGAATCAATGGTGCGCTGGTGCCTTTCATTCAGGAAGAAAGCAAGCAGATCGGCGATATTCATTCCGGCTTCTGGGAAATTGCCAAAGATGGCATGTATGGCGTGGCCAACCGTCCGAACGGCACGGCACGCAAGTACTTTGCAGGTACGCCATATAAAGCCGCGGCGAAATCGGGTACCGCACAGGTATTCGGTTACGAAACCTATAACGCCCACAAACTCGCAGAGCACCTGCGTGACCATAAACTGATGACGGCCTTCGCACCTTACGATAATCCGACGGTCTCGGTCGCCATCATTCTGGAAAACGGCGGCGCAGGTCCGGCGGTCGGGACGATTACTCGTCAGATCCTCGACCATATTTTGCTGGGCGACAACAATACGCAATTACCGGATGCGGCCCCACTGCCGCCTGGTGTAGAAGGTGATTAAGGTAGAACATGACTGAAAGCCAACAAAAGGGCTCGATCTGGACCAAAATCCATATCGACCCCACATTCCTGGTATTAATTCTGGCCCTGCTGGTCTACAGCGCGTTCGTGATGTGGAGCGCCAGCGGTCAGGATATCGGCATGATGGAGCGCAAGATCGGCCAGATCGTGATGGGGCTGATCGTGATGGCCGTGATGGCACAGATCCCACCGCGAGTTTATGAAAGCTGGGCACCGTATTTATATATTTTCTGCGTGATCCTGCTGATTTTGGTGGACGCTTTCGGCCAGATCAGTAAAGGCGCACAGCGCTGGCTGGATCTTGGCTTTGTGCGCTTCCAGCCGTCCGAGATCGCTAAAATCGCCGTGCCGCTGATGGTGGCGCGCTTTATGAACCGCGACGTCTGCCCACCTTCACTGAAGAATACCGCCATTGCACTGGTGCTGATTTTCCTGCCGACCCTGCTGGTGGCCGCACAGCCGGATCTGGGGACCTCGATTCTGATCGCCGCCTCCGGCCTGTTCGTGCTGTTCCTGTCCGGTATGAGCTGGAAGCTGATCGCCGTGGCCGCCGTACTGTTGGCGGCCTTTATCCCGGTGCTGTGGTTCTTCCTGATGCACGGCTATCAGCGCGACCGCGTCATGATGCTACTCGATCCGGAAACCGACCCGCTTGGTGCCGGTTACCATATTATTCAGTCAAAAATCGCCATCGGCTCCGGCGGCCTGTCCGGCAAAGGCTGGCTGCACGGCACCCAGTCACAGTTGGAATTCCTGCCGGAACGTCACACCGACTTTATCTTCGCGGTATTGGCCGAAGAGCTGGGGCTGATCGGGGTGCTGGTGTTATTGGCGCTATACCTGCTGGTGATTATCCGCGGGCTGATGATCGCCGCCAAGGCACAAACCACCTTCGGCCGGGTTATGGTCGGCGGTCTGATGCTGATTTTGTTCGTTTATGTGTTTGTTAACATTGGTATGGTCAGTGGTATTTTGCCGGTAGTTGGCGTACCTTTGCCTCTGGTCAGCTACGGGGGTTCGGCGCTGATTGTGCTTATGGCTGGGTTCGGCATTATCATGTCGATCCACACGCATCGAAAAATGATGTCCAAGAGTTTATAAGGGGTGAGTAATGCGTAAGGAATGGCTTTGGGTCGGCGTCGTCGCGGTATTGCTTTCCGCCTGTACCGCCCCGACCACGGAACAGCAAGCACCACCGCAGCAGCCGTATAACGGGCCGGTGGTGGAAATCGGTGGCGTTGAGCCTCAATATGAACCCTATAACCCTAATAACATGCAGGATTATAAGGTTAATGGCGACACTTACCGCATCGTCAAAGATCCGCAGAACTTCTCACAGACCGGTCTGGCCAGCTCCTATGGTGAAGAAGCCCGGGGCAACACCACTGCGCTAGGGGAACAGTTCGATCCTAACGGCCTGACGGCCGCACACCCGACGTTGCCAATTCCTAGTTACGTGCGTGTGACCAACCTGGCCAACGGCCGCCAACTGGTGGTGCGAGTTAACGATCGCGGGCCGTACACCCAGGGCCGCATTATCGATCTGTCGAAAGCCGTCGCCGACCGTCTGAACCTGTCCAACAACACCAAGGTCAAGGTTGATTTCATCAACGTGGCACCGGACGGTACTCTGAGCGGCCCAGGCACCATTGGAACTACCGTCGCCAAACAAAGCTATGCTCTGCCCGCACGCCCGGAACTCGGAGCCAGCAGCATGGGAACCCCGATGCAACAGGATGTTCCGGTTCCCAACGGTGCTGCAGTACACCCGATTGACAACAGCAGCCTGAACACCGGCGACAACGCCCCGGCCGCCACTGCCGGCAATAGCCGTAGCGGTTTCCTGGGTGCGCCAAGCGCCGTCCCGGTCGGTGTACTGGAGGGCTCAGAGCCTGAACCTGCCGTCAGTGCCGCAGCCATTGCCGCACCGGTTGCAGCGACCGCCGCCGTCGCCGCCAATGCTTCTACGGGTGGCAGCTATGTGGTGCAGGTTGGCGCATTGAGCAGTGCCGAACGCGCCCAAAGCTGGCAACAAAGCCTGAGCCAAAAGTTTGGCGTACCGGGTAAAGTCGCCGCCAACGGCAGCGTTTACCGCGTGCAGTTAGGCCCGTTCAGCAGCCGTCAGCAAGCTGCCGAACTGCAGCAGCGTCTGGCCAGCGAAGCGCAGCAACAATCTTTTGTCACTGCCGCACCTTAAAACAACTCTCCGGCAGGCGAACGCGGTTGATAAGCGTTCCTATAGCTGAAACATTTTCTTTCAGCTAAAGCCAATAAAGCGCGATTAGTCAGAGGATTGGCTAATGCCTGCCGGGATCTCATCTGTTATAGTGTGGCTCGTTTTTAATTTTACCCTCATGGATGTTGTAGTCTCGATCATGAAACAAGTAACCTCTTTCAGCTTAATCAAGAGCATAGCGCTCGGCACCGTTATCGCGATGAGTGCAACCTCCGTTGCGCATGCCGATGACGTTAATATCAAAACCATGATCCCAGGGGTACCGCAGATCGATGCGGAAGCCTACGTCCTGATTGATTACAACTCCGGTAAAGTTTTGGCGGAAATGAACGCCGACGCCCGCCGCGATCCTGCCAGCCTGACCAAAATGATGACCAGTTACGTCATCGGCCAGGCATTGAAAGCAGGCAAGATCGGTCAGGAAGATCTGGTTACCGTGGGACAAGATGCCTGGGCAACCGGCAACCCGGTATTCAAAGGGTCTTCACTGATGTTCCTGAAGCCAGGCGACCGCGTGCCGGTCTCCAAGCTGACCCGCGGTATCAACCTGCAGTCCGGTAACGACGCCTGTGTGGCGATGGCCGACTATGTGGCCGGCAGCCAGGACGCGTTCGTTAACCTGATGAACACCTACGTCAGTAAGCTGGGCCTGCAGAACACCCACTTCCAGACGGTACATGGCCTGGATGCACAGGGTCAGTACAGCTCGGCGCGCGATATGGCGTTGATCGGCCAGGCGCTGATCCGCGACGTGCCGGACGAGTACGCGATTTATAAAGAAAAAGAATTCACCTTCAACAATATCCGCCAGATGAACCGTAACGGTCTGCTGTGGGATACCAGCCTGAACGTCGACGGCATCAAAACCGGTCATACCGATGCAGCAGGCTACAACCTGGTCGCATCTGCCACCGAAGGCCAGATGCGTCTGATCTCTGCGGTGCTGGGCGGTCGTACTTATAAAGGCCGTGAAACCGAGAGCAAGAAACTGCTGACCTGGGGCTTCCGCTTCTTCGAAACCGTTGCGCCATTGAAAGTAGGCAAAGAGTTTGCCTCTGAGCCGGTATGGTTCGGCGATGCGGATCGCGTTGAGCTTGGCGTAGACAAAGACGTTTACCTGACTATCCCACGCGGCCGGATGAAAGATCTCAAAGCCAGCTACGTATTGAACACCCCGGAAATTCATGCGCCACTGGCGAAAAACCAGGTTGTCGGCAGCATCAACTTCCAGCTGGATGGCAAAACCATCGATCAGCGCCCACTGGTGGTGATGAACGAAGTGAAAGAAGGCGGTTTCTTCAGCCGTATCGTGGATTACATCAAACTGATGTTCCACCACTGGTTCGGTTAACAGTTGAAATGGGCGAAATCGCCCCCATATACTGATTAACATTAACTCCCGCTCCGGCGGGAGTTATAATTTATAGAATCGCTATATCGATAGCCGCACTCTGGAGCGCACATGAAAACTAAACTGAACGAACTGCTCGAATTCCCTTGCTCATTTACCTACAAAGTAATGGGCCTGGCACAACCCGAGCTGGTAGACCAGGTGGTTGAAGTGGTGCAGCGCCATGCTCCCGGGGATTACAACCCGCAGGTTAAACCTAGCAGCAAAGGCAATTACCACTCCGTGTCCATCACCATCACCGCCACCCATATCGACCAGGTGGAAACCTTATATGATGAGTTGGGCAACATTGAAATTGTCCGCATGGTGCTGTAATTCCAGCACAAACCCCTGCATTTCAGCCCGGGACAGAGCATTCTCTGCCCGGGTTGCGCATTTTTGGTCAGCGAAACGCTGGTCGCCGGCCAGAGCGCCCGGTATAATGGCAACACCACTTCTGTAACCTGACGATGACTCTTTTGCAACCAGACAAGATCATTTTGCGTCAGCTGGGGTTGCAGCCCTATGAGCCTGTATCCCAAGCCATGCACAACTTCACCGATCGCCGCACCGAAACCACGCCCGATGAGCTGTGGCTGGTTCAGCATCAGCCCGTGTTTACCCAGGGCCAGGCCGGGAAAGCGGAGCATCTGTTGATGCCGGGCGATATTCCGGTGATCCAGAGCGATCGCGGTGGCCAGGTGACCTATCACGGGCCGGGCCAGCAGGTGATGTATGTGATGGTCGATCTGAAACGCAACAAGGTTGGCGTTCGCCAACTGGTCACGGCTATCGAAGATACCGTTATTAATACCCTCGCCCACTTTCACATTGAATCGCGTGCCCGTCCTGATGCGCCCGGTGTTTATGTGGGGGAGCAAAAAATCTGTTCGTTGGGTTTGCGGATCCGTAAAGGCAGTTCATTCCACGGCCTGGCCCTGAATGTGGCCATGGATCTCACCCCCTTCCAGCGTATCAACCCTTGCGGTTACGCCGGTATGCAGATGGCGCAGGTCAGCGCGCTGGTGCCCGGTGTTGGCATAGAAGACGTACACCCAGTCCTGGTACAGGAATTTGTTCATTTACTCGGCTACCCGAAGGTCGAGCTTCGTAACTGGAACCTGCACGATTATGAGTAAACCAATTCAGATGGAACGCGGCGTCAAATACCGCGATGCAGACAAAATGGCGTTGATCCCGGTAAAAACGGTGGTCACAGAACGGCAGGAGCTGTTACGTAAACCCGAGTGGATGAAAATCAAACTCCCTGCCGACTCTACGCGCATTCAGGGCATTAAAGCCGCAATGCGTAAAAACGGTCTGCATTCGGTGTGCGAAGAAGCTTCCTGTCCGAACCTGTCTGAGTGCTTCAACCACGGTACCGCCACCTTTATGATCCTGGGCGCTATCTGTACCCGCCGCTGCCCGTTCTGCGACGTGGCCCACGGCCGCCCGGTGGCGCCAGATGCCAACGAGCCGGAAAAACTGGCTCAGACCATCGCCGATATGGGCCTGCGTTATGTGGTGATCACCTCGGTTGACCGCGACGATCTGCGCGACGGCGGTGCCCAGCACTTTGCCGACTGTATCGCGGCTATCCGCGTCAAGAACCCGACCATCAAGATTGAAACGCTGGTACCAGACTTCCGCGGCCGTATGGATCGTGCACTGGAAATCCTGACCGAAACGCCACCGGATGTGTTCAACCACAACCTGGAAAACGTACCGCGTGTTTACCGTCAGGTTCGCCCTGGCGCTAACTACGAGTGGTCATTGAAGCTGCTGGAGCGGTTTAAAGAAGCCCATCCGCACATTCCAACCAAGTCAGGCCTGATGGTCGGTCTGGGGGAAACCAATGCGGAAATCGTTGAAGTGATGCGCGATCTGCGTCGCCACGGCGTCACCATGTTGACCCTGGGTCAGTACTTGCAGCCAAGCCGTCATCACCTGCCGGTACAGCGTTACGTCAGCCCGGCCGAATTCGATGAAATGAAAGAAGAAGCGATGGCGATGGGCTTTACCCATGCCGCCTGCGGCCCGTTTGTCCGTTCGTCCTACCATGCCGACTTGCAGGCAAAAGGGATGGAAGTGAAGTAATTATTTGTTACGTTTTCAACGACGGGAACGGCAAAAAACGGATGTCCATGCGGCATCCGTTTTTTATTGCCTGGCAGAAGACGAAATTAAACGTCTTTCTTTTCGACGCTCTGCGGGTTGGGCTGACTTTCAGCCGTGGTTGCCGCTGGCGGAGTCGTGTCATCGCCCACGGCCTTTTTGAAGCCCTTCAGTGCAGCACCCAAATCAGCGCCCAAAGTACGCAGTTTGCTGGTACCGAACAGCAAAACGATCAACACCGCAATCACCAGAAGTTTGGTAATACTGATCCCTTCCATACTCACCTTCTTATTCATATAGCGCTGCGGACGCAGCGAGAAAACAAACCTTGCCTGAGGATATTTACCTACTTTCCCTGTGCCAAAACAACAGCAACATGTAACAGAGTGAGATCCTGCGCCAATAAGCAAGGTTAAATACGTCGCACACGCTTCAGACTATTCTGAGTTTTCCGGCTGCATGGTACGCTGTCCTCCTGCTCATTATGGAGTTGCCGGATGTATACGCCATCAGTCATTGATACCAGACGTTCCGGCCTCAGCTTCGCCAGACGCACTTACCTGCCACGCATCGTCGGCCTGGGGGTCGGTTTTATCTGCGTGTTCTCGGTGCTCTCCTCACAGCAGACCGCACCCTGGCTGTGGGGGCTGCTGATTTTCCACGGTTTTGTCTGGCCGCACCTCGCCTACCAATGGGCACGCCGTTCCGCCATGCCCTTCAAGGCTGAAATCCGTAACCTGCTGATCGATTCGTTTTTCGGTGGGCTGTGGGTGGCGACAATGGCCTTCAATGCCTTACCGTCGGTGGTCATCCTGTCGATGATGGGCATGAACAATATCGCTTCCGCTGGCAAATCTTTGTTCTTTAAAGGATTGATTGTTCAAGCCATCAGCGCGCTGGCAATCAGCGCCTTGTTGGGTTTCCCTTTTCAGCCACAAAGCACGCCGCTGCAGATTTATCTATGTCTGCCCATGATCTATCTCTATCCGACCCTATTGGGATTAGTGACCTACCGCACCGCCAAGCGCCTGGCGGAGAAAAAGCAGGAATTGCTGCGTATCAGTATGCGTGATGGCCTGACCGGGCTGTACAACCGCCGTCATTGGGAGCATCTACTGCATCACCAATTTGACAGCTGTCGCCGCTATCAGCACAGCGCGACCCTGATCCTGATGGATATCGATCGCTTTAAAACCATCAACGACACCTTCGGCCATGCGCTGGGTGACGAGGCACTGGCGGTACTGGCGGAGGAGTTGCTAATTGGCCTGCGCGCCGTGGATATTGTCGGACGCTACGGCGGCGACGAGTTTGGTGCCGTGTTGCCGAACACCAGCGCCGAACAGGCCAGCATTGCGCTGTTGCGTATTCAGGAACGGCTAAACGACATTATTTTCCGCGAAGCGCCACAGCTAAAACTGAACATCAGTGCCGGTATTGCGGATTATCACGGCGATATGAACGGCTATCTGGACTGGTTAAAAGCCGCCGACAACGCGCTGTACCGGGCGAAGAACAACGGTCGCAACCGCCTGGAGCTGGCCGTGCCCGGCCACTGAGGCCAGGAGTGACAATTTCTGCTGTCTCGTCACTTTTGATACTACAAAACAGACGGCACCGGGTGTAAGATCCCGCCTGCGCGGCAAACAGCAGCGCCGATCGACGGAGATGACATTCCTCCAAAACCGCCTTCACAGGCTGATGATGTCTACGTAACCTCTCAGAGAGGTGCGTAGCATTGCGCCTGAACCTTTCTGAGTTTGACTCCCTAATTAATGAAAGGCAGTTTCGACCATGTTGAGTTCTTTACTGGCAGTTTTTATTGGCGGCGGTTTGGGTAGCGTCCTGCGCTGGGCCATAAGCATGAAGATGAATCCGCTTAACGCGCACATCCCGCTGGGGACGCTGGCGGTGAATCTGCTGGGCGGTTTTATTATTGGTTTGGCTATCGCCATCTTCACCCGTATGACACACCTGGATCCCACCTGGAAGTTGCTGATCACCACCGGTTTCTGCGGCGGGTTGACCACCTTTTCCACCTTTTCTCTGGAGGTGGTGTATTTACTGCAGGATGGCCGCTTCGCCTGGGCGCTGACCAATATGCTGCTCAATCTGGCGGGCTCGCTGGCGATGACCCTGCTGGCGTTTATGCTGGTGGTCTGGATTAACGGGCAATAATTAATTTCGGCTTCTTAATGTTTCCTTAATCTGCACTGAGCATAATCTCATCCAGTATCCCCACTGGATGAGAACTCAGATGTTTAGCCTGCCGAAAACTGCCGCTGAAGTGACCGCCACCCTGCTGTGCCTGCTGATTGTGGGTGCCTTCATCAAGGTTTATCTGTTCGCCTAAGTTCGGGCCCGCAAATCCCACCTTTACAGTTGCGCTCTTGCCTATTGCCATGGTTGCATTACAATTGAGAATGAACGTTCGCACCCAGAAAGCGAGCCGCATTTCATTTGGCAAAGGACCGGGACATGATATCCACCAGCGACAGCAGGCAGGCCAAAGTACAGGCCCGCCGCGATCAGATTGTCGAAGCCGCAAAACTCTGTTTTCGCCAGCACGGTTTTCACGCCGCCAGCATGGCGGAAATCGCACAGGGTTCTCAGCTTAGCGTTGGTCAGATCTACCGCTATTTCGACAACAAAGATGCGATTATCGAAGAGATCGTTAACCGCATCATCGCCAGTAAAATGCGGCGGCTGGAAGATCTTGGCGATCATATCAACCTGATCGCTGGCACCCTGGCGGCGCGCACCCTGTTTCAACAGCCCGGAGAAAGCGAAACCGACCATATGCTGATGCTGGAGGTCACCGCCGAAGCCACCCGTAACCCGACAGTGGCAAAAATGCTCAGCGATGCCGAAACCCGGTTATTCCACCATGTTTGCCAAAGCCTGCGGCGGATCTACCCGCACTTCAGCGAGCAGGAAATCGCCGCCAGAGTGGAGTTTATCGCCGTGTTAAGCGAAGGCACCGGTTATCGCATACTCACCACACAAAAAGCCGACGTCAGCCTGCTGAACGGCTTATACCAACAAGCTATCTCTCACCTGTTCAGGAAACCTTAATCCTCATGACCAAACAACTCGCCAGACAACGTCTGGTGTACGCGCTGGTGCTTGGCCTGCTCGCCTCACTGGGCCCGCTGTGCATCGATCTCTACCTGCCCGCCCTGCCGGAAATGGCCGGTGAGCTGAATACCTCTACTGCCACCGCTCAGCTCAGCCTGACTGCGGGCCTGCTCGGGTTGGGCGTCGGTCAGCTGATTTTCGGCCCCTACAGCGACAAGCTCGGCCGTATGCGCCCACTGCTACTGTCACTGGCGCTGCTGCTGTTCGCCTCGCTGTGGTGCGCACTGGCGCCGAATATCGACCAATTACTGATCGCTCGCCTGTTGCAAGGGTTGGCCGGTGCCGGCGGTGCAGTTATTTCTCGTGCGATTGCCCGTGACCTTTATTCCGGACACGAACTGACGCGTTTTTTTGCTCTGCTGATGTTGGTCAACGGTCTGGCACCGATCATTGCACCGGTGCTGGGTGGCGCCATGTTGCAGTTTATGGACTGGCGTGGAATTTTCGGCGTACTGGCGGCTATCGCCGTGTTGCTGTTTACTCTCGCCAGCCTGAAGTTACAAGAGTCACTGCCCGCCGAGCGTCGCAGCCAGGGCGGCATTTTAGCCATGCTGCGGTCATTGGGCGGATTACTGACCCAGCGCCAGTTTATGGGCCTGTGCCTGACGCAAGGGTTTGTGATGGCCGGGATGTTCGCCTATATCGGCGCCTCTCCCTTCGTGCTGCAGCAGATTTATGGCCTCAGCCCGCAGATGTTCAGCCTGTGCTTCGCCATTAACGGCGTCGGGCTGATTATCTCGGCGCAGATCGCCAGCCGCCTGAGCATCCATTTTGGCGAAAGGAAGGTACTGAAAGGGGGATTAACCCTGGCGGCGGTTTCTTCGCTGCTGTTGCTGCTGGCCGCCGGTCTGCACGCGCCGTTGGCGCTGTTGATGGTACCGCTGTTCTTCTCGGTGGCGGTGATCGGCATTGTCGGCCCTACCGCCTCGTCTTTGGCGATGCAAAGCCAGGGCGACAAAGCAGGTAGCGCCTCTGCGCTGATTGGCGTGAGCATGTTTGCTCTCGGCGCCTGCAGCGTGCCGCTCACCGGTCTGGGGGGCACTTCCAGCGTGTCGATGGCGCTGACCATTGTCGGCTGTTACGCCGTCGCCATTACGCTGTTTACCCTGCTGGTACGCAAAACGCAGGCATAGAACGACGGTAAAAAAGGCAATAAAAAACCCGCTCAGTGAGCGGGTTTTAAGAATTTCGGCTGTAGCATTAGATAGCGATAACGTTAGCAGCAGATGGGCCTTTGGCACCGTTCGTGATTTCAAATTCTACACGCTGGCCTTCAGCAAGAGTTTTGAAACCATTGCTAGCGATGGCAGAGAAGTGAACGAAAACGTCCTTGCTACCATCTTCCGGAGTAATGAAGCCGAAGCCCTTGGATTCATTAAACCACTTAACGCTACCTTTAATCTTAGACATCAAACTTACCTTTAACGTGAATGAAAGACACAAAACGTGTGTCCAATACAGTACAGCAATTAGACGGGTTTTTGTCCACAACCTGGATCACATAAAAACGATAAAAAGTGAAAAAGTCCGCCACCTCCGCTGTAAAGCGTTCACCCTCTGGGTCATCGGCTCCCGGGCAGTCCAATCCTCTTTAAACCCCGGCGAACAGCGGTCGAACGCCTGTTTCATCTACCGTCAACGCGCATTGACGACGCGATGCAGACACAATCGCTATGAAATATAACCAGATAGTCTTTTTGCTTCCGGCTGCCCTGCACTAGGGTTAGAGCTTACTAACCACTGTGAGCCAAGACTATGACCAGCCAACTGGCCGAAAAAATCGTCGCCTACCGCCGTGAACTGCATCAGAACCCTGAGCTGTCCAACCACGAATTTGCCACTACCGCCCGCCTGACCCGTTGGCTGGAAGAGGCCGGTATCCGTATTCTGCCGCTGGGGCTGAAAACCGGCGTGGTGGCCGAAATCGGCAGTGGTAAAGGGCCGATCATTGCGTTGCGTGGGGATATTGATGCCCTGCCGATAGAAGAAATTTCCGGTGTGCCATTCACTTCGCAAAACAGCGGCGTGATGCACGCCTGCGGACATGACTTTCATACCTCGGTGATGTTGGGGGCCGCGCATTTATTGAAAGCGCGTGAGGCCTCCCTGCCCGGCACGGTGCGTATATTCTTCCAGCCAGCGGAGGAAACCTTCAACGGTGCCCAGCACCTGATCGACGCCGGGGCACTGGATAACGTGGCTGCGGTCTTCGGTCTGCACAACGCGCCGGAACTGCCCACCGGTACTTTTGCCACCCGCGCCGGCGCGTTTTACGCTAACGTCGATCGTTTCCAAATCCTGATCACCGGCAAAGGTGCCCATGCCGCCAAGCCGGAGCAAGGGGTGGACACCATCGTCACCGCCAGCCAGATTGTCAACGCGTTGCAAACCCTGCCCAGCCGCAGCTTCAGTTCACTAGAGTCGTTGGTGGTCAGTGTTACGCGCATCGAGGGGGGGAATACCTGGAATGTCCTGCCACAGACCGTGGAGCTGGAAGGTACGGTACGTACCCATAACGATCAGGTCCGTCGCCAGGTGCCGGATAAAATCCGTCAGGTGATTAACGGCGTAGCCGCTTCGCTGGGCGCACAGGCAGAACTGCGCTGGCAGGCCGGGCCACCGGCGGTGGTCAACGATGCACGCTGGGCCGCCTTCAGTAAAACCGTCGCCGCCGAAGCCGGTTACCGGGTAGAAGAGGCTGAACTGCAGATGGGCGGAGAAGACTTTGCGCTTTATCTGCACCACGTACCAGGGGTGTTTGTCAGTATCGGCTCGGCGAGTGAGTTCGGCCTGCACCACCCGCGCTTCAACCCGGATGAACAGGCGATTTTCCCGGCCTCACAATATTTTGATCTGTTGGCAGAACGCACGCTGCAGCAATTAGCCACCGCCCCGGAAAAAGCCACCAGCAAGGCATAAAGCCCACCTGATTTTAATTCGCGGTGCAGTGAATTCTGCGCTGCGAGTTATTATTTCCCCTTTGGTTATATTTGCTAATTTCAACATTTGAATATGCTGTTTTGTTGTTTTACATCCTGAGAGTGCTCGTCAATAGTGGGGCTCTAAAGATAGCGCCACACCGGCACTTAACAGGGTGAAAGCAATGAGCAACAGTGCGAAAGAACAACGACAATTGCGCCTTGGCGCCATTTTGCATGGCGCATCGGGAAATATGTCTGCCTGGCGACATCCGGATGCCACTGCCGATGCCAGTATTAATCTTGATTTTAATATTGCCACGGCAAAAAAAGCCGAACAGGGTAAATTGGATTTCGTGTTTGTGGCCGACGGTTTATATATCAATGAGAAATCCATTCCACATTTTCTCAATCGTTTCGAACCGCTAACCCTGCTCGCCGCGCTGTCCGCCGCCACCGATAAAATCGGGCTGGTGGGCACGTTATCCACCTCATACAGCGATCCCTTTACCGTAGCGCGCCAGTTCGCCAGCCTCGATCACCTCAGTAAAGGCCGGGCCGGCTGGAACGTAGTGACCTCACCGCTGGAAGGCTCGGCAAAGAACTTCTCGCGCACCGAGCACCCGGAACACAGCCTGCGCTACCGCATTGCCAGCGAATACCTCGACGTCACCAAAGGGTTATGGGACTCGTGGGAAAGCGATGCCTTTGTACGCAACAAGAACAGCGGTGAGTTTTTCAGCGCCGGTAAACTGCATACCCTGAATCACCAGGGGGAGTTCTTCTCGGTACAGGGGCCACTGAATATTGGCCGTACGCCACAAGGGCGGCCGATTATGTTCCAGGCCGGCGCCTCGGAAGACGGCAAGCAGCTGGCAGCCAAACACGCGGATGCCATTTTCACCCACCATGAAAGCCAGCAACAGGCGCAGGTGTTTTATCAGGACGTCAAAAAACAGTTGGTGGAACAAGGCCGTGAACCGGATGACCTGCGGATCTTCCAGGGTGTCAGTGTGATTGTCGGTGACGACAATGAAGACGTGGAACGTCAGTATTGGGAAACCGCGCGCCTGGTCAGTATCGAAAACGCCCTCAACTACCTTGGCCGTTACTTTGAACACTATGACTTCGCCCGCCATCCGTTGGATGAGCCCTTCCCGGACGTCGGCGAACTGGGACAAAACAGTTTCCGCAGCACCACCGACGCCATTAAGCGCAATGCCCGCGAACGCAATCTGACGCTGCGCGAAGTGGCGCTGGAAGCCGCCTCCCCACGCCCGGTATTTGGCGGCACGCCGGAAGCGGTGGCAGACGGCCTGCAAAACTGGTTCGACACCCAGGCTGCCGACGGTTTCATCATTAGCGGTGGCACGCCAAATTCATTCGGTCATTTTGTCGATCGCGTGGTGCCGATCCTGCAGCAGCGCGGCCTGTTCCGCAGCGATTACAGCGGCAACACCTTGCGTGACCACCTTGGCCTGAAGCTGCCACCAAACCAATTTACTCAATAACAAGAATATTTCTTCAGGGATATCCGCTATGCGAACAACCTTTAGCGTCCTGCCCGCCAAACGCAACGACCTGGGCGATTAGGAGCACACAGATGGCAAACGACGTTTTTATCCAAACGCTGCCGAACGATCCGCTGGTCCAGCCGGTGATCGCAGGGCTATTCGGTGAATATCGCCAACGCTACGGCGACTATTTTGGTGACCAGGAACAGGAAGCGCTGGATTTGTACGCCCCGCCGCAAGGCGCCTTTATCGTGCTGCTGCGCGCCGGGGAGCCGATCGCCATGGGGGCCTTCAAACGCTACGATTTACAGACTGCCGAGTTGAAGCGCATCTGGACACGGACCGATCTGCGTCGTCAGGGTCTGGCACAACGGGTATTGCAGCAGTTGGAAACGCTGGCGCAGGAACAGGGTTACCACCAACTCTATCTGACCACCGGCTTTCGTCAGCCGGAGGCGGTGGGCCTGTATTTAAGCAACGGCTACCAGCCACAGTTCGATCCCAGCGTCGACAGTGAAGTTTACAGCCGCCCGCCCTACGATGGCCGGCTGCCATTTCGCAAAAGCCTGATAACAGCGGACGCACTCTGTTGTGCACCGGAAAGGAAGATTGCCTAGGGGCCCGCGTCCCCTTGTTAACCCTTTTATCTGTTTCAGGAGAATGGTCATGTCCAAGCAAGAAGTATTAAAAGTGGTTCCCGCCCGCTACCCGCTGCGGCTGGTGGGCGCGTTGTTTTCGGTGTTTATTCTGGCGGCAATAGTCCAGTCAGTGGCGGCCAACGAGCGCTGGGAATGGGGGGTCTTCGCCGAATGGTTCTTTGCGCCTGCGGTCCTGTCCGGGCTGGGGCAAACCCTGCTGCTGACGCTGCTCGGCACGTTGTTCAGTATTATCTTCGGTACGCTGCTGGCACTGGCGCGACTATCACGCTCTTACCTGCTGGCGTCGTTGGCATGGGGTTATATCTGGCTGTTCCGTTCGCTGCCGCTGATCCTGGTGCTGATCATTCTGTATAACTTCTCTTATCTGTACGACTCCATTTCACTGGGCATTCCCTTTACCTCACTGGTGTTCGCCAGCTATCCGACCATTGATATTCTCAGCCAGTTCTCGGTCGCGGTGCTGGGACTGACGTTGGTGCAGTCGGCCTATACCGCAGAAATTATCCGTGGCGGCATTATTGGGGTCGAGTACGGTCAACATGAGGCAGCGGCGGCACTCGGGTTGCCGGGCTATCGCCGCACTTTCCGCATTATTTTGCCGCAGGCGCTGCGCTCCATCATCCCAACCGGCTTCAATGAAATTATCAGCCTGGCGAAGGGGACCTCGATTGTCTACGTGCTGGCGCTGCCGGAACTGTTTTATACCATTCAGGTGATCTACAACCGCACCCAGCAGGTGATACCGCTGCTGATGGTCGCCACGGTCTGGTACCTGTTCATCACCACCGCGCTGTCGGTCATTCAGTATTACATTGAGCGCTATTTCGCCCGGGGCGCATTGCGCGAATTGCCACTCACGCCATGGCAGAAACTGGCCGGCTGGTTAAAACGTTAGGAGGATCCCATGTCCGAAGCCATTGATTATTATGCCCTGCGCGAAGCGCCGGTGCACAGCATCGTTCCGGTACCGGCGCGCGGCCTGATTGAAATCAGCAACGTGAGCAAGTTTTTCGGTAAACACAAGGCACTGGACGACGTCAGCCTGACGTTGCAGCCGGGTACCGTTACGGTGATCCTCGGGCCATCCGGTTCCGGCAAGTCTACCCTGCTGCGAACCATCAACCACCTGGAGCGTGTCGACGAAGGTTTTATCCGTATCGACGGCGACTATGTGGGCTACCGGCGCAAGGGGGACAAGCTGTATGAGCTCAAAGAGAATGCCATTCTCAAGCAGCGTATCAACGTCGGCTATGTGTTCCAAAACTTCAATCTGTTCCCTCACCTGACGGTACTGGAGAACATCATTGAAGCACCGGTGGTGCATAAGATTTACTCGCGGGCCGAGGCTAAAGAGGTGGCTTATCAGCTGTTGGATACCGTCGGCCTGCGTCACAAGGCAGACGCCTACCCGCGCCATCTGTCCGGCGGCCAGCAACAACGCATCGCCATTGCCCGCGCTTTGGCGCTGAACCCGAAGGTGATTTTGTTTGATGAACCGACTTCAGCACTGGATCCGGAACTGGTCGGCGAAGTGTTGGACGTGATCAAGGGGCTGGCGGATCTGGGGGTAACGCTGGTGGTAGTCACTCATGAAATTGGCTTTGCGCGCGAGGCTGCGGATCAGATTGTGTTCATGGTCGATGGGCAAATCGTCGAGCAGGGCGACGCCCGCCGGGTGCTGAACCATCCGCAACACCATCGTACCATCAACTTCCTCAATAAAGTGCTGTGACCGACGGGGCGCCAGCCTGCGCCCCGCTCCGTTAGACCAACGCGAACCGGCGTTTTTCGGCGGCAAAATCCAGCGGTTTGATGCCACGCTGATTGCGATCCTGCTCGGTCAGTAACGCCGGAGGAATAAACCAGGTGACTTCAAACAGTAGCCCATCCGGATCGTGGCCATAAATGCTCTTGTGCACGCCATGATCTTCTTCCAGCCCAAGAATGCCACGCTGCGCCAACTGGTCGCGAATGCGTTCAAGTTCGTCCAGGCTGTCGACTTCCCAGGCCAAATGGTACAACCCGGCCGGTGGCTCGTTTTCCGCCGGCGGCTCACCGTTGGCACGAAACACCCCGGCCCGTTGCTGCCCCAGATTCTTGCTGAACAACGCCAAATCGTGATCGTTATCCGAATCGGCCGCCTGGGTAAACACCGCTTTATCCGGACTGTTGGAGGGTTTGAGCTTAAATCCCAGCACCTGATGATAAAAATCCGCACTCTGCTGCACGTCGCTGACATACAGCACCGCATGGTTAAGCCGTTTAATGCCCATCGATTTTCCCTTTCAGAATTGAATAAAGTCAGAAAGAAAATAGCATGTGGCCACAAACCCGCTAAATGCCGTAATCGCATTATCAAATGCCGGGCACGCAATCTGTCACTGCAAGGCATTCCGCGCTATCATAAGCACTGTATTGAGCGACTTTATGAGAATGATGATGAACGGCAAGATAACGACTTTTTTTGAAGACAAAGGCTTCGGCTTTATTACCGATGAGAACGGGGAAAATCGTTATTTTCACGTGATTAAAGTACAGAACCCGGAGCTGATTAAGAAAAACGCGGCGGTGACTTTCGAACCGACCAACAACACCAAAGGCCCGTCGGCGTTTGCGGTCAAGGTGCTGGCGTCGAGCAAGTACATCATCATCGCCAACGAAAGAATCAAGATCACCAGCATCAAATCCTTCAACACCTTCACCAAAGAAGTGCCGGTGAAAGCGGACGTGGATAAAGAAAATACCGTGCTGTCGGTCGGCCTGTTGATGAACCGCATTCGCCCACAGTCCGAAGAAGCGCCGCAGACCATGCAAACGCTGCGCATGCTGACCATCACCACCTTCCAGAACGATACCCATACCTTCTCGGAACATGAGATCGACATGGATGAAACGCTGAAAGTGCTGAAAAGTCTGTAAACCCTTTTCAGGCGTATAAAAAACATTCTAAGCAATTTGATACCACCTGTGTTAGCGTGGGCTTTCACCTGACACAGGCCATTTTATTATGTCTGATACCAGCAGTGTTAAAGGCTTTATCAACCGCTCTACCAAAATCGCCTGCCCCAAATGCGCCTACGTCACCACCCAAAAATGCGCGACGCTGCGGCAAAATGTCATGTTGATCTGCCCAAACTGCGGCACCGAGTTTGAACCCAAGCAGAACTGAAGCCGCTTATTTGAACATGATGTGCCCGACGCTGTTGCCGCTCACCACGTTAAACGACTCCACCCGGTTACGCCCCTGCGACTTGGCGCGATAAAGCGCGATATCCGCCATATTCATCAGTTGTTCCCACGATTTCACTTCATTCATCGCCAGACTGGCGACGCCAACGCTGATAGTGATATTCAACGGTGCCTTACCGCCAGGGTGCAAATCGGCTTTTTGTACCAATTGCCGTAAATGTTCTGCCAGTGCCACGCCCTGCGCCGCTAGCGCTCTTGGCAGAATAATCGCGAACTCCTCCCCCCCCAAACGGCCAAATAGCTGATCGTGACGTAACTCGCGCCGCACGATATGGGCGAATGAAGCCAACACCTGATCGCCCACCAGGTGGCCGTGGGTGTCGTTGATCTGTTTAAAATGGTCAATATCGATCAGCAGCAGCGACACCGCTTCTTTCGATTTATGCTTATGCTCCAGCAACTCGCCGGCCTTACGCGTCAGCGCGTTGCGCGCCAGTACGCCGGTCAGAAAGTCGTGATTGGCACTGTGCTCCAGCCGCCGCAGCAGCTTACGGTTAACGGCAATTGAACTGGCAAGGATCAGTGGTCCCATTACCAGCATGGCGATCCCCAGACGCGCCGACATCAGCGTATCGAGGAAGGCATTGTGGTTGTTCGGCGTTTCATACAGCATCAAATTGGCGGAAATACTGCTGATCTCGGTCATGCCGGTCAGCAGCGTCAACAAGGTCACCGTAAACAGCTGATAACGCACCGCGCACCACAGCAATGCCGGGATCGGGAAGGCAATCGCCCCCGGTCCACCGATATACACGCTAAACACCAGTGAAAATAACAGCGCCAGCAGCGGCATACTGGCACGCAGTTGCCAGTTGATCTGCATTCGCAACAGCTGTTTGAGACGCGGGGCAGCCAGCAATACCGGCAACAACAACAGGTTGGTCGAGAACTGTTCACTGAACCACGCCAGCCAGGCGATAACGGCCGTGTTGTTATACAGGCTTTCACTACGCAGTATCGATAAGGTCGACGCCACCGCCGCGCTGCTTAGGCTGGCGGTAAACATATAAAGGATCGTCTGGGGCTTGCCCATCCTGCGCTGCGACTTTGGCAGCAGCAACATCACGCCGTAACCGGTGGCAATCAGGGACATATTGCAGGCATTCAGCCACATCGCCAGCGACAGGCTCTCGCCGTTGGCTAAATCGGCAGCGATCATCCCAATATAGGTGATCAGCCAACCGGCCGGCGTAGCATAGGCGGGTTTACGTAATAGCAAACCGAGTAAAATCGCATTCACCGGCCAAAACAGGGAAAGTGATCCTATTGGCCGGGTAAAAATACCCAGTAGGGAAAGCAAAAATGCCAGTAGAAAAAGCGTAATCAACGGGATAGCAGCAGGCAAGCCATGTCTGTCGCTTATTCTGGCGTTCATCGTCTAACCCATGTATTTATAATAACCAGAGCAATTCTATGCATATTCCCTCGCCCGGCATGATGCGAATGACATGAAAAACAAAAGCAGACTTAAAAAATACAGGAAGATCAGTCACAAAGATACATTCTCGGCTATTTAACGGAATGTTCTTAACTCAACCCCTCACCGGCATCGTTTACTACGGAACGAATTTTCATCCCTCCGGAAATAATGTTCAAAGATATCTATCAGCATAGCCTAAACCATCGTTAATCAGCACACCGTAAAAACCATAATAATAAAAAGGGTATTTACTTGTCGCACAAACTATTCTGTTGGCTATTATTTTCCAGCAAGATACTCCCGACAGCAATTAAAAATGAAAATATAAAAAAAGCCCGCACAGTGCGGGCTCGCTTGAAGAGCAGCTAATTGACAGTTACGACACAGCCATTGCATGCCTGTGCTGCTGCTCATTGTATCGCCGGAAGCTTAAGCCCACCTTAGCAACAAAAAACCCGGTCTAGGAACCGGGAATATTTGTACGAAATGCAGTGTTAGCCCAAGCAGGCTAATAACATTCGCCACTTTACGCGGCAATTGTGTAGAAAAAATGAGCGAAAGAGTAATACTGATTAAGCCAGTTTGGCAGCAAAGCCCGCGACACGTTGGCCGTATAGGCTGGCAGTTTCCAAATCGCCAGACAACATTTCATCCACGCCAGCGTCGGCAGGCGTCTGTACCAGCAGCCCTACCGAGCCCCCCAGATTGTTTATATCGGTACGCTGCGCCGATTTGGTGTTCGCCGGCATCAGTCCCAGGCTGACCCACAGGCCGCCATGCTGCGAGGCCAGGGTTTGCAGAGCGATCAGCGTGACCTGCTTATCGCCGTTCAGGCTGGCACTGTTGGTAAACCCACCGAAAACCTTGTCCTGCCATTTACGGCTAAACCAGGCTTTCGAACTGGCATCGGCAAACTTTTTGAATTGCCAGGACGGACCGCCCATATAGGTCGGTGAGCCAAAGATGATGGCATCCGCCTCGTCCAGTTTCTGCCAGGCTTCGTCGCTGATATTGCCTTCCTGATCGATAGCGATCAGTTCCGCTTCAGCGCCCTCGGCAACAACCTTTGCCAAACGCTCGGTGTGGCCGTAGCCGGAATGAAAAATTACCACTGTCTTCGCCATAAGGAACTCCCTGATCGTTGCAGTAGGGTGCCCACGGCACCCGAGGATACTCTGATCCAATCTAATCAACTGGCCTTGGGGTGAATACCAAATTTATCTGACAGAGTTATTCAAAAAAACCGGGCGCCGATCATACGCCCATTGCCTGCGGACCCTGCTGCCGGGCGAAATCAATAAATGCGCGCAGCGGCCGCGGCATTTGCCGGTTGGCGGGGTAATAAAGATAGAAACCGGGAAACGGTGGCGTCCAGGCCGCCAGCAACGGCAGCAAACGGCCGTCGCTCAGTGCATCTGCCACCTGACTCTCAAACAAATAGGCAATCCCCAGCCCATCCGTGGCGGCACGCACCAACACCTGCGGCTCGTTCACAATTAGCGGTCCCTCCACCGCGATCTCCAGCTTTTCGCCACCGCGCTCGAATTCCCAACGATAAAGACTGCCGTTGGTTGGCCAGCGAGTATTCAGGCAACGGTGCTGACGTAGCGCATCGGGAGTTTGCGGCGAACCATAACGCGCCAAATAGGCTGGCGAGGCGACCACGCACATTCGTTGCTCGCCCCCCAGCGCGACGGCCACCATATCTTTCTCCAGTCGCTCATGCAGCCGCACGCCCGCGTCAAAACCCGCGGACACCATATCCACCAGCCGATCCTCCACACTCAGATCCACCACAATATCGGGATAATGTGCATTGAACGGGGCCAACAGCGGAGCCAAATACTGGATCGCCGCCAGACTGGAAGCATTAAGCCGCAGGGTGCCCGCCGGCTGCAAACGCAACGCGGCGGTCTGCGTCACGGCGGCCTCAATCTCCGCCATCGCCGGTGAGAGACGCGCCAACAACAATTCCCCCGCTTGGGTCAGCGCGACACTTCGCGTGGTGCGATTCAGCAGGCGCACGCCCAACCGGGTTTCCAGATTGCGCTGCGGCACGGGTAAAACTGCCATGTTCAACAATGGCGGTAAAAGCGCGCAACTCCGCGAAGTCACTTCCTCTCATTATGTCTCCTGCACTTAATAATTCATGAAGATTATAGCGTATTCAATACACTCCCGGTGGGGCCTATGATTGAACAAAACCACAGAGGAAATACCCATGCTGACATCACTGGCCCTGAACCATTACCGCCTGCTGGGCCGCTCTGGCCTGCGCGTTTCGCCGCTGGCGCTCGGCACTATGACCTTCGGCACCGATTGGGGCTGGGGCGCAGAACAGGCGGAAGCTCGTCGGCTGTTCGACGTTTATGTCGAACGTGGCGGCAATTTTATTGATACCGCTAACCGCTATACCGAAGGCAGTTCTGAACGATTTATTGGAGAATTTGCCACCGGGCGCCGCGACCGTCTGGTGATCGCCACCAAATACACGCTCCCCATGCAGCCCGATAATCCAAATTCTGGCGGCAACCACCGTAAAAGCATGGTGCGCTCAGTGGAGGAAAGCCTGCGACGCCTGAATACCGATTATATCGACCTGCTGTATCTGCACGCCTGGGACGCCACCACCCCGGCGGAGGAGATCATGCGCGCCATGGACGATCTGGTGCGTGCCGGCAAAGTGTTATATCTGGCCGTTTCGGATCTGCCCGCCTGGCAGGCCGCCAGAATGCAGACGCTGGCGGATTTGCGCGGTTGGTCGCCGTTGATTGGCCTGCAGATTGAATACAGCCTGTTGGAACGTACCGTAGAGCGCGAACTGGTCCCGATGGCGCAAGAGCTGGGCCTTGGCGTCATTCCATGGTCACCGCTGTCCGGTGGCATATTGAGCGGAAAATACAGTCGGCAGGATTTGCAAGCGCAGGGGGAAGAGAGCGGCACCCGACGTGCCATGGTTCGCAACAAGGGGATGCTGACCGAGCGCAATATTACCATTGCCGAAACGGTATTGGCGCTGGCCAGGGAGGCGGGTTTTAGCCCTTCTCAAGTGGCCCTGGCCTGGACACTCCGCAATCCGGCAGTGACGGCCCCGATCATCGGTGCACGCACGCTGGCACAGCTGGAAGATAACCTGGGGGCGCTGGAGGTCAGGCTGACAGAAGAGCAGTGGCAACGCCTGGAAACGGCAAGCGCTATTGAACTGGGTTTCCCCCATGATTTTCTGGCGCTACAGGCTACACACGACATTATGTTTGGCGGTTTGACGATTGAGCGCAGATAAAAAAAATCCCGCACCAGGCGGGATAAACTTAACAGGGATGGGGTAATACACTACAGGGAATGGATAACACACAACATCATCGGGTAGGACTACACTACCAATCCCAATGTATAGAACTGTCATCCCTGAGTAAGTTTGCTCTGGCAGATGTAACGCCCGATGGAAATGTGACATTTTTACCCTATGCCCGCTTGCGCAGGCTGCACCACAATCCCCCCGCCGCGCTCACAAAAATGATTAATAAACAATCAATAAAGGGCTATTAAGGGTGCCGAATGCTAGAATGAAGTTCCCTACATCTACCCGGTGAAAGATATGTCTATCTTTGATGCCCTTAAGATGTTCAGCAGCACAACGGTAAAAGTCACTTGTCCAGAATGCGCTCACGCTTTTGAACAAAATAGCCGTAAAGTGCGTAAAAACATCACCCTGATTTGCCCCAAATGCGGCCACTATTTCCTTCCTGACGAAAAGTAGTGCCTCAACGCCTGGCCGCCGTTAATGCGAAAATTGAGTGGTATCGTTGGCGTCATCCACTTATCTGACGGGGTGAACCACAATTAGACGCAACTAAAACCCACCACCATTAAAAGTGCTGGAATTAATGCGACCACTCTCCAGGCATTAATCGTCCGAAAAACCGTGGCAGGCTAAACCAGAGTTTCCGAACTTTGCTTGCTGACCAACCCCCTTAGCCCAGCAAAACAGACCGGTTGAATCAGCAGGATGTAAAATGGGAGCGCCATGATGCACAGAGAACGACACAGTATAGAAAAGATAGGCTGGCTCAGAGCGGCTGTCCTTGGCGCGAACGATGGCATTGTTTCTACTGCAAGCTTGCTGCTGGGAGTGGCATCCGCCAATGTCACCCACCAAAGTATTCTGTTGACCGGCATTGCCGGTTTGGTCGCGGGCGCAATGTCGATGGCAACCGGTGAATATGTCTCGGTGTCTTCTCAGTCAGACACCGAGAAAGCCGCTCTGGCAGAAGAACAGGCCGAGCTGGATGCCGATTTTCAGGGGGAATTCCGCGAGTTAACGTCAATTTATGTTCATCGTGGCCTGGACGTCGCGCTGGCGAAGCAAGTGGCAGAAAAACTGATGAGCCATGACGCTTTGGCCGCACACGCGCGTGAGGAGTTGGGCATATCGGAAATCACTACCGCCCGCCCCTTGCAGGCCGCGTTGGCCTCAGCCATGAGTTTCTCGGTTGGGGCAATACTGCCTCTGTTGGTCGCCGCGATGGTCACGATCCTGTGGGCAATCCCCGCCATTGCCCTTTCCGCATTGGTTTCTCTGGCCATTCTTGGCGGTATTGCCGCTAAAGCCGGCGGGGCGCCGATAGGCCCCGGCATTATTCGCATTACTTTCTGGAGCGCCCTGGCAATGGGGGTTTCATCAGGCGTCGGGGCGCTTTTTGGTTCGATGACCGGCTAAGATCGACGACCTTGTGAGGACACTCTGTACGTCATAAACGCAAAAAACCGCGCGGTTGCCCGCGCTGGTTGTTATTGCAAAATTAGTGCATCTTCTGCGCCAGTACAGCAATAGCGGCTGCATCAAAACCGTGGTGCTGACGCAGCCAGCCGCGATCGGCCGCCGCCGCATATTCTCCATCAGGGATCCCCAAACGCTTGAGCGGAATGCCGACACCCGCTTCGGCCAGCACTTCCGCAACCAGACTCCCCAACCCGCCATTCACGTTATGTTCTTCAACCGTGATCACCGCTTTGCATGGTTTCAGTGCCAGCAGCAACGCTGCCGTATCGCAAGGACGAATTGAAGGGACGCTGACCACTTTGGCCTGAATCCCCGCGTCGGCAAGCCTTTGCGCAGCATCGACAACTTCATGTACCGTCGATCCGGTTGCTACCAGCGCAATATCTTCACCTTCGCGCAGCGTCACCACGGCCCCCGGCACAAACTGATAATTTTCATCATGCAGTTCCGGCAGCGCCTTGCCATCGAGGCGAATATAAACCGGCCCCTGATAGCGAATGGCATAATCGATAATCTGCCGACATTCTCGCGGTGAAGAGGGCGCGAAAATCTGAATATTGCCGAAACCGCGCATCACTGCCAGATCGTCAATCGCGTGGTGGGTACTCGCCAGCGGGCCATAGCTGGCCCCTGCGTTGAGACCGAACAGTTTGACGTTAGTATTGTTGTAGCAAACGTCGACTTTAATTTGCTCATTGGCGCGAGAGATCAGGAAGGGTGCGGCATTACAGGTCACCGCCACTTTCCCGCCCAGCGCCAGCCCGGCCGCCGTTCCGACCATGCTCTGCTCGGCGATCCCTACGTTAACCAGGCGGCCTGGGAATTGTTTAATAAAAGGGGCAATCTTTGCCGTTGACGTTGAGTCAGCCACCACCGGTACCAGATCAATACCGCTTTCAACTGCATCAATAAACGCTTGAACCATTACGCTCGCCAGGTGTTCTGCATTACTCATCTTTCAGTTCCTCCAGTGCCAGTGCAATTTCTTCGCCTTTCGGTACCCGGTGATGCCATTCCGGGCGCCCCTGGATAAAGGAGATACCGGCACCTTTCGTGGTATTGGCGATAATAACGTTGGGTTTACCTTCCTGTTTCAGGCCTTCCAGCGTCGCAACCACCGACGCCATGTCATTTCCCTGGCACTCGGTCACCGTCATGCCGAAGGCTTTCCATTTATCGGCCAGCGGATCGGTGTTCATAATTTCGTGGGTCGGCCCTGCCAACTGGAGGTTGTTCTTGTCATTAATGATAACCAGGTTATCGAGCCCGTAGTGTGCTGCAGCCAAGGCCGCCTCCCAGTTACTGCCTTCAGTCAGTTCGCCATCGCCGGTAATTAAAAAGATGCGGCGGGCGCTATTACTTTTTTTCGCAGCCAGCGCCAGCCCCACGGCAACCGGCAAGCCGTGGCCCAGCGCGCCGGTGTTGAGTTCGATACCTGGGGTTTTCTGCCGAACCGGGTGGCCAGGAAGATGGGAGTTCGGATGCTGATAGGTCTCCAGCCAGTCAACGGGGAAGAAACCCGCTTCGGCCAACACGCAGTAGTAGCATCCCACCGCGTGGCCTTTGGACTGGATGTAAATATCGCGCTGGTCGTCAGCAATACGTTCTGGCGCAACATTCAGAATGCGAAAGTAGAGTGCAGTGATCAGTTCAACCTGAGACAGGTCGGCTCCGGTATGCCCACCGGCAGGGCTGTTGGCATTCAATCTGACGATATGGCGACGTATGGCGCGGGCTTTACGCTCAAGTGCCGGGACATCATAGCTATAGGGATTCATTTAATACCTCTGAATTTATTTTCAACTTGGAATATTTATTCCGTCAGGGACTAAAAAAACCAGATATCCCCAGACAAGGCATCGCAAGGCTTCCGCCGCTGCATCATACTCAGGAACATTCTGCCTCCTTACCACCAGGCTTATCTGCGCCTGGATACTTTTTCAGTTGACCTGGAATCACCAATGAATATATATTCAATAACGATTCTTTATTCAATTATGCAATCGCCGTTCTGTTTTTGTCCATAGCTGATTTTGAGTATTGGTGAAAGTTAGATATTCATCACACTTAAATGTCTTTTCTTTTCGCGTATGATAAAGAGCTCTAACATAATGGCTGCACGTAAATGATTTTCGGGGAAATATATGGCTAAGCAGGATGAACAACGGCTATTAGTTAAGATTGCCACGCTTTACTATCTTGAAGGACAAAAGCAGTCCGATATTGCTCAACTTCTCTCGCTTTCTCAGTCATTTATCTCCCGAGCAATTACGCGTTGCCAAAAGGAAGGCGTGGTCAAAATTAGCGTTGTTCAGCCATCGAATATTTTCCTGAATCTTGAAAAAGGTCTTGAGGATCGCTACGGAATTAAACAAGCCATCGTGGTGGATACCGAAGAGGATGCCAACGATCACACCATTAAGCGCGCCATCGGTTCTGCCGCCGCCCACTATCTGGAAACGCGATTACGGCCGAAAGATCTGATTGGCGTCTCTTCCTGGAGCTCAACAATCCGCGCCATGGTCGATGAGGTTCACGCCCAAAACCTGAAGGCTAACGGTGTTATTCAACTACTGGGCGGCGTGGGGCCTAACGGTAACGTGCAGGCTACCATCCTCACCCAAACCCTGGCGCAACATCTGAACTGTGATGCCTGGCTGCTGCCCTCCCAGAGCATTGAAGGCTCGACGGAGGAAAAAAATCGTCTCGTTGCCAGTAAAGATGTCGCCAATGTGATTGCTCGCTTCGATGAAGTCGATATTGCCATCGTCGGTATTGGCATCCTCGAACCCTCGCAACTGCTCAAAACTTCAGGAAACTACTACCACGAAGATATGCTTCAGGTGTTGGCGGAACGTGGGGCGGTCGGCGACATCTGTTTGCACTACTACGATAAGAACGGCCAGGCTGTGTTACGCGATGATGAAGATCCTGTTATCGGCATGGCGCTGGAGAAAGTGAAAAAGTGCCCTAATGTGGTTGCCCTTGCCGGTGGCTCCGATAAAGTTGCCGCTATCAAAGGCGCGCTCTCGGGTGGTTACATCGATGTTTTAATCACGGACTACCCAACCGCGCGCCTGCTTGTCGCCGGTTAACTTCCCAGCCAAACACTTTCTCAAAACCTTTACGCTTTATCCCGAGCGTAAAGGCATAGAAAATAAACACATATATTTCAATGTTATAATCACCCCCACCCTCACTCTCTTTCACCCACATCCGCAAGCGTCATCGATCGGATAAGTGTGATTGCCAGCACAATTGATAACTTTTCCTGTAGCCCGACGGTAACTTTCTGGCTAAGGTATTAAATAAATAATCACTATCGAATATATATTCAGTGATTAAATAAGTGAAAACGAATTGTCACATCATGGCCTGCCAGGCAGCAATGCGAGAACGAGGAATGCCTTCCCTTCCCCCTCCGCGCCAGGACAAAGTGTGACTCAGGAGACGACCTAATGCAGGCAACACGTAAAGAGTTCATCATTGCACTGGACGAAGGCACCACTAACGCCAAAGCCGTCGTACTCGATAGCCGCGGCCACATTGTGGTGAAATTCTCTCAGCCGCTGGCAATTCAAACGCCGCGCGACGGCTGGGTCGAGCAGTCGGGCGAGCTATTGGTTGAAGCCTCACTCGACGTTATCGCTAAAGCCGTTGAATACGTTGGCGCAGAAAACGTTGCTGCATTAGCTGTCAGCAATCAGCGCGAGACCGCCATTGGCTGGTATCGCCAGAGCGGTAAACCGATTAACGCCGCCATCTCCTGGCAGTGTACCCGCAGCGCCGCTTTTTGCGATGAACTGCGTTGCGAGAACAAAGAACAGCGAATTAAAACCGCCACCGGACTGCCGATCGCCCCCCTGTTCTCTGCCTCAAAAATGCGCTGGTTGCTGGAGTCTCTTCCTGAAGGCCGCCAGCTCGCAGAACGCGGAGAAATCTGCCTTGGCACCATCGATAGCTGGCTGCTGTGGAATTTAACCCAGGGTGAGGCGTTCTATTGCGATCACTCCAATGCCGCACGCACCCAGTTGCTGAACCTGCAAACCGGGCAGTGGGACAACGAGATGCTGGCGCTGTTCCAGATCCCTCTTGCCGCACTGCCGGAGATTAAACCTTCCAGCGGATTATTTGGTTATACCCGCGGGCTAAACGCGATCCCGGATGGTATTCCGGTGATGGCGATGGTGGGAGACTCCCATGCCGCGCTGTTTGGTCACGCCCTCGGCGAACTGGGCTGCGTTAAAGCCACCTATGGGACAGGCTCCTCGGTGATGGCACCGGTGCAATCGGCAAAATGCGACATTGACGCGCTGGCCACCACCATTGCCTGGCACGATGGCGATCGCATCACCTATGGGCTGGAGGGCAATATCCCACATACCGGTGATGCCGTTGCGTGGATGGCTGACAGCACGGGCTTGAGCGAGCTTTCCGATGCCGAACTGGCTCACGAACTCAATACCCTGCCCGCCTCCGTGGAATCTACGTTGGGCGTCTATTTTGTGCCTGCATTAACCGGCCTTGGCGCGCCGTGGTGGGATGACAGCGCTCGCGGCGTGATTTGCGGCCTGAGCCGTGGTGTCAAACGCGCGCATCTGATTCGTGCTGCACTGGAGTCAATTACCTATCAAATCGCCGATGTGGTTGTCGCCATGCGCCAGCAGGAAGACTTTCACTTAACAGCATTAATGGTCGACGGTGGCCCAACGAAAAATGACTGGTTAATGCAGTACCAGGCAGACCTGCTGGGTTGCCCGGTGATGCGCAGCAATGTTGCCGAACTTTCGGCGATTGGTGCCGCCCTACTCGCCCGCAAAGCCCTCACGCCAGGATCGATTACCGACCTGAAGGGCTTTTTAACCGAACACAGTGAATTTATTCCCGACATGGCCCGCCACCAGCGCCTGCAAAAAAGATGGCAGGAGTGGCGCCATGCGGTGAACAGAACATTATGGAAACCGGCATCGTCCACCTGACACCCACCAGGGAATCTTCGTGTGCGACGAACCTTAATCATCAACCAAAGGAGCCCCTCACCCATAAACTTGATATTCAGGCCTTACGTTGTTTCACCGTACCCGACAATAACAACCAAGAGAGAACATTGTCATGAAATTACGTTTAACGCTTTTAACTGTTGCTACCCTGACCGCTTTTTCTTTTACTGCCCAGGCAGTGGAAAAAGGCACCATTATGATCATGGTAAATTCGCTGGATAATCCGTATTACGCTTCTGAAGCCAAAGGTGCCAGCGAGAAAGCAAAAGAACTGGGATACCAAACCACAATTCTGTCGCATGGTGAAGATGTAAAAAAACAGAATGAACTGATTGATACAGCCATCGGTAAAAAAGTTCAGGGGATTATCCTTGATAATGCCGACTCAACCGCCAGCGTCGCGGCAATTGAGAAAGCAAAGAAAGCAGGTATTCCGGTGATCTTAATCAACAGGGAAATTCCTGTTGATGACGTCGCGCTTGAACAAATCACCCATAATAACTTCCAGGCTGGTTCTGAAGTCGCCAACGTATTTGTTGAGAAGATGACGGAAAAAGGAAAATATGCCGAACTGACCTGTAACCTTGCTGACAATAACTGCGTTACCCGTTCTAAATCTTTCCATCAGGTCATCGACCAATACCCGGATATGGTCAACGTCGCGAAACAAGATGCCAAAGGGACGTTAATCGACGGCAAACGCATTATGGACAGCATTCTGCAGGCGCATCCTGACGTGAAAGGCGTAATTTGCGGCAACGGCCCTGTCGCACTGGGCGTTATTGCCGCGCTGAAAGCCGCGAATCGCACCGATGTTGTGGTTGTCGGTATTGATGGCAGCAACGATGAACGCGATGCCGTTAAAGCCGGAACCCTGCAAGCCACGGTGATGCTCCAGGCTCAGGCGATTGCTGCTCAGGGTGTTACCGACCTCGATAACTACCTGCAAAAAGGTGAAAAACCGGCAAAACAACGCGTTATGTTCCGCGGCATTCTGATCACCAAAGACAATGCAGACAAAGTTCAGGACTTCAACATCAAGTCCTGAGTTCGGGTTGTTGCGCCCCTTCGGGGGCGTATAGGAGAGTTTATGTATAAAAAAACCTGGCTGGCACTGGCCGTTCTTGCGCTTGGAGGCTGTCGTATAGTCTCTCAGCAAGAGCTGGCCGATCTTAAATCCCCGCCCAATCCGCATATGGCGAATATCGATCAGACGTGGCAAGACAAAGTGGTTCCACAGATCGTTTCTCAGGCCCGTCCCGTCGCCGAGTTAATGACAGCCTTACGCGCGGCTAAAGATATTGATAGCGCTTGCAAAACATTAGGCTATCGCGCTCAGGATGAGAATCCGTGCATTTTTTACGTCAAGGTTGAAGGCAATATCACCCATATTGACTCGACTTCCCGTAGCGGAAAAATGACGATTCAGGATACCGGCGGCAGCAATGTTGTGGTGCAAATTGGCCCAACGCTGCGCGGCACGCTGTTACGCGACGCCTACCAGGGTACCAGTTATCAGGACTTTAACGACCAGGTTCTGTTTGGCGAATATGGCCAGGCCATTAACGAACATGCGGTAAAAATGATTCAAGCGGCACAAGTTAAAACGGGCGAAGCTACGCAAGTGTATGGCGTATTCTCGGCCTGGGATATTCCGCAAACCATTCCTGATATTACGCCAGCGAAAATTGTTCGTTTGGGAGGGAAATAAAATGCCACAGCAAGAACTCGTCACTCCCCAACCAGTCGAATCTGAAGTTATTATCGAAACCCGTGAGTTATCCCGCGTCTATCCAGGGGTCGTGGCCTTAGATAACGTGAGCTACCGGGTCTATCGAAATAAAGTAAACGTTCTGATCGGAGAGAATGGTGCGGGTAAATCCACCATGATGAAAATGCTTGCTGGCGTTGAAACCCCTTCCTCCGGTCAAATTATTCTTGATGGTACCCCGGTTTCCCTTAGCTCGACTCACCAGGCCGAAAAAAAGGGAATCAGCATCATTTTTCAGGAATTAAATTTATTCCCGAACATGAACATCATGGATAATATCTTCATGGCTAACGAGTTTTTTCAGAAAGGGAAAATCAACGAAAAATATCAATATGAGTTAGCCAAAAAATTACTGGAAAGACTGGAGCTCAATGTCGATCCCTATACGCAACTTGGTGAATTAGGTATCGGCCACCAGCAGTTGGTCGAAATTGCACGTGCACTGTCGAAGGACACTCGCGTACTAATCATGGATGAACCTACTTCTGCACTAAGCCAGTCGGAAGTTAAGATCCTGTTTAACGTTATTGAGCAGCTTAAACGTCGCGGTGTCACCATTATTTATATTTCCCATCGACTGGAAGAACTGATGGAAATTGGCGATCACATTACCATTTTCCGCGATGGACGCTTTATCAGTGAACGTAATGTCAGCGATGCCAGCATTCCCTGGATTATCGAACAGATGGTGGGTGATAAGAAAAAAAATTTCGACTATCAGCCCGCGCAGAAAGGCGAGGCAGTACTTGCCGTTGAAGGTTTGACAGCGCTACACCACAGCGGCGGATATAAACTCAACGATGTGAGCTTCACGCTGAGTAAAGGGGAAGTGATCGGTATTTACGGTCTGCTGGGTGCCGGGCGCACGGAGCTGTTTAAAGGCCTGATAGGACTGATGCCTTGCCAGAATGGCAGCGTCCATCTTAATGGCGAAAATATTGGCAAAGCCCAGTTTCAGGCCCGACTTAAAAAAGGCCTGGCGTTAGTTCCCGAGGACCGACAGGGCGAAGGCGTGGTACAGATTATGTCGATTCAATCGAATATGACCTTATCGGATTTTAGCCTGAAAGGTTTTCGCCAGGCATGGAAATGGCTCAACCCGCAAAAAGAACACGCCAGCGTCAAAGAGATGATCCGCGAGCTCGCTATCAAAGTCAGCGACCCTGAACTGCCGATTACGTCCTTAAGCGGTGGCAATCAACAAAAAGTGGTGTTAGGCAAAGCCCTAATGACACGTCCACAGGTTGTTTTTCTCGATGAACCCACTCGCGGTATCGACGTCGGTGCCAAAACTGACGTTTATCACCTGATAGGCAAAATGGCCCAACAAGGTCTGGCAGTGATGTTCTCTTCATCGGAACTGGATGAAGTCATGGCGCTGGCGGATCGAATTTTGGTGATGGCCGATGGCCGAATTACCGCCGATTTACCGCGTCATGCGGTTACCCGCGAAAAATTAATCGCGGCTTCAACACCTCAAGATTAATCAGGCTGGAATCCATCATGAACCAGAAATATATGATTTATATGTACCTGCTGAAGGCCAGAACCTTTATCGCTCTGCTGCTGGTTATCGCGTTCTTCAGCGTGATGGTACCGAATTTCCTGACCACATCTAACTTGCTGATTATGACTCAGCACGTGGCCATCACCGGCCTGCTGGCCATCGGCATGACGCTGGTAATCCTGACCGGAGGGATCGACCTTTCTGTCGGTGCCGTCGCCGGGATCTGCGGAATGGTCGCCGGGGCATTATTGACCAACGGCCTGCCCTTATGGACCGGCAGCGTCATCTTCTTCAACGTCCCCGAAGTTATTCTTTGCGTGGCCATTTTCGGCATCGTTGTTGGCTTTATTAACGGTGCCGTGATCACCCGTTTCGGCGTGGCACCCTTTATCTGTACGCTGGGCATGATGTATGTCGCCAGGGGCTCTGCCTTGCTGTTCAACGACGGCAGCACCTACCCCAACCTCAACGGTATAGAAGCGCTGGGCAATACCGGTTTCGCTACTCTGGGCTCCGGTACGCTGATGGGTATTTATCTGCCTATCTGGTTGATGATTGGTTTCCTGCTGCTGGGTTACTGGCTGACGACCAAAACGCCACTTGGGCGCTATATCTACGCTATTGGTGGTAACGAATCCGCTGCTCGTCTGGCGGGTGTCCCGATCGTTAAAGCAAAAATATTCGTTTACGCCTTCTCCGGCCTGTGTTCCGCATTTGTTGGCCTGATCGTCGCTTCACAGCTGCAAACGGCCCATCCAATGACCGGCAATATGTTCGAAATGGACGCCATCGGTGCCACCGTGCTGGGCGGAACCGCGCTGGCAGGTGGGCGTGGGCGGGTTACGGGCTCAATTATTGGTGCTTTCGTCATCGTCTTCCTTGCTGACGGCATGGTGATGATGGGTGTCAGCGATTTCTGGCAAATGGTCATTAAGGGCGTGGTTATTGTCACCGCCGTCGTCGTCGACCAATTCCAGCAGAAATTACAGAACAAAGTCATCCTGATGCGTCGCCATGAGGAAAAACTTGCCACGGCCCAGGCCGCCAGTTAATACGCTTTCATTACCCCGCCGCACGCGCTTGCGTCCGGCCTATACAAGGGAAAAAACATGCAAAGAAATTTCCATAACAAAACGGTCGTTATCACCGGCGCATGCCGTGGGATTGGTGCTGGTATTGCTGAGCGCTTTGCTCGCGATGGCGCAAACCTGGTGATGGTCTCCAACGCCGAGCGTGTTCACGAAACGGCAGAAACCTTGCGCAAAAGTTACCAGGCCGAGATCCTGTCATTGCAGGTCGATGTCACTGATGAAGCGCAGGTGCAATCGTTGTACGAGCAAGCCGCAGCCCGTTTCGGCACTATCGATGTTTCTATCCAGAACGCTGGCGTGATCACCATCGATTATTACGATCGCATGCC
This sequence comes from Serratia sp. BW106, assembly GCF_002607755.1. Taxonomy (NCBI): domain Bacteria; kingdom Pseudomonadati; phylum Pseudomonadota; class Gammaproteobacteria; order Enterobacterales; family Yersiniaceae; genus Serratia; species Serratia sp. BW106. Next base: position 3,444 of record NZ_MCGS01000046.1, on the reverse strand, counting down.
GAAATCTGATTTTGAGAAAGTGCTGGCGGTTAACACCACCGGCGTCTGGCTCTGCTGCCGCGAGGCCGCCAAATACATGGTGAAACAAAAGCACGGCAGCCTGATTAATACCTCTTCAGGCCAGGGTCGTCAGGGCTTTATCTACACTCCACATTACGCTGCCAGCAAAATGGGCGTTATAGGCATTACGCAAAGCCTGGCCCACGAACTGGCGCCGTGGAATATCACCGTCAACGCCTTCTGCCCAGGCATTATCGAAAGCGAAATGTGGGATTACAACGACCGAGTGTGGGGTGAGGCCCTGAGTACCGAACAAAAACGCTATGGCAAAGGTGAACTGATGGCGGAATGGGTCGAAGGTATTCCGATGAAGCGCGCGGGTAAGCCGGAAGATGTCGCCGGACTGGTGGCCTTCCTCGCATCCGACGATGCACGCTACCTTACCGGGCAAACCATCAACATCGACGGCGGCCTGATTATGTCGTAATGCCCGTCAGGGACGACAAAACCAGAATAGTGGCCCAGAAGGCGTTAGTCGTAACCCGGGATACTCCTACCCGTCGGTTTACGCCGTATTGCGCCACGGGATATTAATTCAGAGAGTGATGGCTATGATCACAAAAAATTTTTCTCAACAGCTGTTTAGTCTGCAGGACCGCGTGGCCTTCGTGACCGGTGCAGGCAGCGGCATCGGTCAGATGATTGCTTACGGACTCGCCAGCGCGGGCGCTCGGGTGGTTTGTTTTGATCTACGCGAAGACGGTGGCCTTGCCGAAACCGTTAAAAATATCGAATCGATTGGCGGGCAGGCCTGCTTTTATACCGGGGACGTGCGTCAACTCAGCGATCTGCGTGCTGGCGTCGCCTTGGCCAAAAGCCGCTTCGGCCGCCTCAATATCGCCGTTAACGCGGCCGGCATCGCCAACGCCAACCCGGCACTTGAGATGGAAACCGAACAATGGCAGCGGGTTATCGATATTAACCTCACCGGCGTGTGGAACTCCTGTAAAGCGGAAGCCGAACTGATGCAGGAATTAGGCGGTGGCTCGATTATTAATATTGCCTCCATGTCCGGCATTATTGTTAATCGCGGTCTTGAGCAGGCACATTACAACAGCTCCAAAGCGGGTGTTATTCACCTATCCAAAAGCCTCGCAATGGAATGGGTCAGCAAAGGGATCCGCGTCAACTCCATCAGCCCGGGATACACCGCTACGCCAATGAACACACGCCCTGAGATGATCCATCAGACCCGCGAATTTGAAAGCCAGACGCCGATTCAGCGAATGGCAAAAGTGGAGGAGATGGCTGGCCCGGCACTCTTCCTCGCCAGTGATGCCGCGTCGTTCTGTACCGGTGTTGATCTGGTCGTCGATGGTGGTTTTGTCTGCTGGTAAAAGCGGCGCTTAACTTTTGAGCTATAGCCGAATGCGGAGGATCCTCTCCGCATTTATCCTCTCTCGTGAGGATCCCCTTTGGGTATTCTACGAGCTGACAATGAAAGTATAGAAAGGGATGCAGAGATCTCTGCACTTGGCACTGAATCATTTAACTGATCGTGTGAGTCAGATTGAGCACATCAATAATCTTTATCTCATAATGCTCAACTAATAAATACAGCCCACATCTTAATTTAAAATGTAGGCATCCCAATATGTTATGCATGCAACAATGATGAGTTCTTCTCTTATTCCATGCATTATCCAGGCTCAGAGGAAATACCTATTCACTGTCCATAACATCATCCCACAGTCGAGAGCAGCGCGCAGGGAAATGTATCATTCAGAGTGGTGAAAGGTGTAAATCAGGCTGTTAATGCCAGGGAGGAATAATTTTTCAATAATTTCATTCTGTAGCTGGAAATGACTTTTCCCTGCTGAAATTTGCGAAAATCATTCCATACCCACAGAACAACCTCTTCTTCATCATATATCCATTTCTGGCTTTTCAGTTTCTTGCCTGGCTTCAAAAAAATCGCCCCAGTCCGCCATTGCATACAAGATAGGTGAGAGGGTGTTACCAAGCGAAGACATCGCGTACTCGACCCTCGGAGGTATTTCCCCAAAATCCTTTCTAATGACAAGACCATCCTCCTCTAATTCGCGCAGTTGCTGAGCGAGAATTTTTGGCGATATGGGCCCAAGGCATCGCGTCAGCTCACCAAATCTTTTGGTACCCTCGAGAAGAAAATGAATGATCAGTACCTTCCACTTCCCCCCAATGACTTTCAACGTGATTTCGACGGGGCAGCTTGCCTTTTTATTAGCTATAGACATTTCAGGTTCTCAGTATCATTTTGGAAACTAGTAACATAAATGTAAGTAGTTGTGGTTTGGATGTGCAAGATATATTTTATCATTGCCCGACTCAAGTACTTTCACCGAACTGGTGATGTACATCGTCGTAAAAATTGGATATTAAGAGGAACAATATGGCTGCTACCAATGGAATGCTAGACCCAGATGATTCGGTTATTTTACTTATCGATCACCAGAGTGGGCTGTTCAATACGGTTCGTGACGTATCCATTCCCGATCTTCGCAATTACGTTACAGCGATCGCGAAGACAGCAACATTGCTGAATATTCCGGTGATCACTACTGCTTCTGTACCAGATGGTCCCAATGGCCCACTGATCCCAGAAATACATCAGTATGCACCCCATGCAGTATATGTGCCGCGCACCGGGCAGATAAACACGTGGGACAATCCTTTATTTGTGGAAGAGATTAAGAAGACGGGTCGGAAGACACTGATCATCGCCGGCACGCTTACAAGCGTTTGTATGGCCTTCCCTGCGGTGAGTGCGAGACAAGAGGGCTACAATGTTTATTGTGTCGTCGATGCTTCAGGAAACTGGAGTAAGTTGGCAACTGACACCACTATCGCTCGAGTCACGCAAGCTGGCGCGATCCCTACTGACACCTTCGCTATCGTTGCTGAGTTAATGCGAACCTGGAACCGTGCTGAAGGTTCACGCTTTGCTGAAATACTTTCTGAGCATGTGTGCCCTGAGTACAAGTGCCTGATGGAAAGCTTTAGTAAAGCCCAGGCTGTCGTCAAGGATGGCCCAGAGACAAATCTCGATAAATATCAGTAAAGTAGAAAGATATGTAAGTAATACTCGCTGCAAATTTCCTCATATCGCATATGAGTGAGACAGAGGAAACAGAGGGCACTACAGTGCCCTCTATCGTGCCAGAATGCAGTGGTTTACTGAATTTGAGCAGCTTAACTGGGGTCATATCTCACCTCAGAACAACGCAAGGTGACCCAGTAAAAAGAAAGAATTTCAGCGCAGAGTCCAAACGTGAATCTGCACAGTTTCTCAAACCTGGACCAAAAATATTAACGAAGGAGATATCATGTCGATTGAACAAGCATTGAAAACGCGACAACCCAAAGATATTGTAAAGGCATTCTGGTAATGACTCCAACTTACTG